>CAZOOO010000083.1:0-12416 GCA_964581435.1 uncultured Hyphomicrobiales bacterium
CCAAGCTTTGTTGGTGTAAGTTGCGGTTGGCCCTCAATCACCAGTCCGCTAAACTGCGCCTGTGTCGTGCTCGATTACTGTGACTGTTGCGGTTGGCCCTCAATCACCAGTCCGCTAAACTCGAGATTGGATTAAGGCCTTGGAAACAGGGCCTTTTTCTTTGATGTGCGGCGGCGCTGATCACTCCACTTTCCTCAGAAAAGGGCAAACTGATTCGGGTTTTCCGGACTTTGTTCCCGTTTCCTTCCGCGATATGTTCGGATGTTCTCATACTGCTTGTCCGTGATTGCTATGATGTGGACTTTTCCGGACGAGGGCATGAACCCTTCGATCTTGCGCTCATAGGCCTCCGCCTGCTCTTTGCCCGCGCAGAAACGCAAATATACCGAAAATTGTGTCATTTCGAAACCAAGATCGAGCAACCTCAACCGAAAACCGCTGGCGGCCTTGCGTTCCTTTTTGGTGCCGACCGGCAAATCGAACAGAACGACAAGCCACATGATTCGATATCCCGATAGAGCTGGCGGCAATCCTGTCCTTGTCCGCACCATGGTTCAAAAGCCGAGCGGCAAGCCGGGCTTGGGCAATATCAATCGGTCGGCTTCGCCGGCATAGGCCTTCGCCAGCGAACTGGCGAGACGTTCGAGACAAACCAACACCGGACTGAGACCATCCGCTGTTGGGAGATCGATGATCATCGTTCGGGCCAGTGCGGTCTTGGCGTCGCCGGTGACGTCCACGATGCCATCGCTTTTCAACCGATGAACTTCGCGGTCAACGATCGGACGAAATGGCTCCATCAGGTCATCGACAAGAACGAGCGCATTTCCCCGATTGGAATGCATCAGGCCGAGACTGGGATGAAGGCCGGCCGCCATGACGGCGCGCGCGGTGGCGGCGCGCAGCACGGCATATCCATAGTTCAGAAGACCGTTGAGTCCAGCACCATCCTGATCACGTCGAAAGTCAGATCCGAGAAGAAGTGGCCAGTAGCGGCGCGCGGCTTCGGCTTCGACATTGTCCGGATCGCCCGCGCGAACCTTGCGGGACAGCAGCCGGAAGCCTCCGGCCTCTGCTCCGACTGCGGCAAGCGTCGCGCCTTGCGCGAGAATTTTCGCCTGAACGATTTGCCGCCAAAGCCGCTTTTTCAGCGGCGCCGATGCGTTGGCCTGGTCGCTCATGCGTCCGGATTGCGCATGATGACCGTCGACAGGCCACACGACAGCGGCCGGCCGGTGGTTTGGCGCGCAAAGAATGACCGGCACACCACGCGTTGCGAGCTTGACGAGCAAGTTGTTCGAGTAGGTCAGGCCGTGCGCGTTCGCCACCACCGCCGCAAGGTCGTCCAGCGGCACCCGTCCGATTTCGGCGTTTTTCTCGGACACGGTCATGAAACCTCGATCGATCGCGAGGTGCCGTCCGTCAGTTGCGACTTCCACTACGCGTCCGACCATCGTCGTTCGCCTCCTGCGGGGTGTGTCAGGTGCATTCCCCTGTGGCAGCACCTCATCGCCGAACAGACGCTTGCGGACCTTGGCCCAGATTTTCTTGCGGGCGTTGCCGGTGAGGTGGTCCTTGTCGAGCCGCGCAAGCTCGGCGCGGATGGCCGTCTGCCGCTCGTCATAGGATTTGCGTAGATGCATGTCGGCGAAGAACGCCCCGAGTGTCGGCGCGGCTTCTTCGTCCATTTTTGCTTTCAGTTTGGACGCGGCTTGCTTGATCGCGCCGTCCTCGCTCTGCTTGCTGTCGGTTTTGCGGTTCGATTGAAATCCGCGGCGCTGGTTGAGCTGAAACGGCGCGCGACCGACATGATGCGCGGGCAGGGCATCCGTCAGCGCGGCCTTGCGCAGCGCATAGGGATCGAGTTTCTCAAGCGCTTTGCGTTCGCGCGTATCGTCTGGGAGCAGGCCGCATTTAATGAGCGCGGCGATCAACTTCTTGCGGCGCTCGACGAAGCGGTCGCGCCGCTTGCGCGCGCCGCGCGCCATCCGGCGATCGACGGCGTTGGATGTACCGGACTGAGGGTCGCGACCGTCAGGGAAGATGCGAACGCCGCCGGGACCGAGTGCGACGGGCTCGTAACGGTCACCGCGCTTCTCAAGATAGGTGATGAACCAGCCGAGCGAATTGGAGCCGAGATCCAGGCCTAGTCGATACGGCCTTGAATTCCTTTTGTGCATCATTCATGCCCCCCATGCGTGAGAGACGGAAGCGAATCAGAAAGGCAACGTTTGCACCTGCTGTCAGACCGATCCGCTCCCGCCTCCTTGCCCAGCCAATGTGCAGCCCGAATCGACGACTCACACGGATATACGGTTGGCTTCAGCCCCTTGACGGTTCCATTTAACCATTGCACAATCTCTGCGTGCAATAGCCTTACGGCAGGCTTACTGGTTTTAGCGGACTGGTGATTGAGGGCCTCCCGTTAACAAGCTTATGCACAAAATGGGGCACCCTGCGGGGTGCCCCTTCCATTTGCGACATCCGCGCAATTCGCCGAACGCCTGTCCCGCATTCGCCCGCGCAAGCGCGTTTCGCCTTGCCGCCAAACTGCAGTCGATCACAGCACTTCAGCCATCAAAGTCTTTGCGCGCGTGATCGCTTCGACAATCCGCTCGCGTGACGGCGCCGCGAGCCGGTCGACCTGCATCAGGCGCGCATAGACAAGCGGCGGATCCTCCTCATCCAGCGCAACCGGATGGGTGAGAATGAAATCCGCCAGTTCGGCGATGGAGATATCGGCCAGACGCCGACGATGGTCGAAGCTTCGTGGCTTGCGGAATGGCAAACGTTGCACCACCGTGCCCGGCTTCCACAGAAACGTGCCTGTCGTCTCGTCTGTGCGCTCCAGTTTGCGCAGATGCCGTGCGATCTGTTCGCGGATACGAGCGCCCGTGCGAAGCCAGCCATGCGCCCGCGCCACACGCTGGGCCAGAACATCGTCCCTCACCGGCGCCTCTGCGTCCATGACGGCATCGACCATGGCCTGAATGGTGGGCCGGTAGGAGAATTCGAAGAACATGTCGGGATCAGCTTTGAACGTCGATAAATCCGCGGTAGCGAAAAATCCCTCTCCAGAATCGGCCGTGCGCCCTTCGGATGAGGCCACCTGGCGTTCACCGGTTTCGTGCCGCGCTCCTGTCGGGATGCCGGCCGGATTCTCCTCATCGCCAGTTTGAGCGATCTCAGACTCGGGTATTAAAGGATCGGGATCGGAGACTGCGGCTTCTTCAGGCTCACCGTCGACGCGCCTGTCCGTTACCGTGGTATCGGACTCGGCCGCGCGCGCCGCTGCAGCACGGCTGTCGGCCAACGCTTCATCCAGCGCCTGATGCACGCGCTCGACCGCTTCTCCCGCGTTGCACCACCAATCCGTGGACCAGACCCGCAGGATCGTCCAACCGAGACCGCGAAGAACCTGCTCGCGCACCTTGTCGCGGTCGCGCGCTGTGGCGGAGCCATGATACGTCGCACCGTCGCATTCGACGCCGGCGAGATAAATCCCGGAATGATCGGGATGCCTGATCCCGAGATCGATCCGATAGCCGGACACACCAACCTGCGGAACAACCTCCCAGCCACGCAGTTCGAGTTGCGCAGCGACGGCCTTCTCGAAGGGAGATTCCATCTCACCCTGCGAGCCCGTGTCCTGCGTGGGCAACGCGATCGCGCCGCGCACCGCATAATCGAGGAACGACTTCAGATGCTCCACGCCACGGGCCTTGCTGCGAGACAGATCGATATCGTCGGCTCGAATCCCTGAGAACACTTTCAGTTCACGGCGTGCGCGCGTTACCGCGACATTGAGCCGGCGTTCGCCACCGTTTTTGTTGATGGCGCCGAATGTCATCGGCAGTTTTCCGGCCGCGTCGCGGCTAAAAGTGATCGAGAACAGAATTACGTCGCGTTCGTCGCCCTGGATATTCTCTAGGTTCTTGACGATCACGGGTTCGATACGATCGTCCGAGAAGAACCATTCCAGCGCCGGATTGTCCCGGCGTGCCTCATCGAGAAAATCCTCGATAAGCGCCATTTGCTGAGCGTTGAAGGTGATGACGCCGAGAGTCAGACGCTCCGTCTCCGGCAACAGCAGCCAGCTTTCAAGCCGGTTACGAATCTCTATGGTAATAGCACGGGCCTCTTCCCGATTGGTGCGGCTTTTGCCGCGGTCGTAGACACCAGTGGGAATGAACGCCAGGGAAACCGCCTGATCCTGCGTCACCGGGCTCGGGAACGTAATCAGGTTGTTGTCGTAGTAGTGCCAGTTTGAGAATGCGATCAGCGACTCGTGCCTGCTCCGGTAATGCCAGCGCAAATAACGCGGTGGTAGACCGGCGGCTTTGGCTTCATCGAGAATGCTTTCGAGGTCCTGCTCGTGCTGTGGGATGCTGTCGTCGTCGCCGTCGTTGCGGCCAAAGAAATTGGTCGGCGGCAATTGCTTCGGATCGCCGACGATGATGGTCTGTCGTCCGCGTGCGATGGCGCCTACGGCATCCCACGTCGCAATCTGTGACGCTTCGTCGAAGATCACCACATCGAACAGCGCCTGATGGGTCGGCAGATATTGCGCGATCGAGAGCGGAGACATCAGCACGCAAGGCGCGAGCTTGCCGAAGCTCTCGGGCATCGCACTAATCATGTCGCGAATTGAGCTGCTCGGCTTTTGCAGTCCGATCTGATGTCGCAGGCGGCCGAGCTCGGAGTTCCTTGGAACCGACACGGGCGAAGGCAAGTCGTGGACCAGCGAACTCACAACCTTGTCGGTTGCATGCGCGCGGACGAGGTCGTCGATCTCCCGGAAATCGCTGATGGCATGTTCGTGCTCGAATCTCCGGAAATTTCGCAACTCCCGGCTTGCATCGATGACCAACGGCAGCCACCAGCGCGCATAGCCGAGCCGAAAAGCCTGCAATGCCCGATCGGGCGCAACCGCGCCGCTTTCCAGGTCAGTCACCAGCGGTGCAAGACCTTGGGCGACGGCACGGGCACGAATGGCGCACCAGGATGACCAGTCACGAAACAGGTTTCGCTATTGCTCGAGGTCTTCCATGCGCTGCGACAATTTTTCGAGGAAGTCGTTCGCATCGCAGTCGGGAAGGGAGCGTCCCGCAATCGCCTCAAGCTTGCCGATGGCATCGTGCAGAGCGCTATGTCGAAGGAGGTACTCGGTCGCCGCCACGATCAGAGGCTGATTGACCTCCCCCTTCAAACCTGAAGCGATACTTGCAGCTACACTCGAAACATCGCCGGCGAATTCGCCAAGTTGCACCAGCGATGCTCGCAGCCGCTCGGCCGTTTGCAGATGCTGCTTCAGCGCAACGCAATCGGTGTCGAGGCCGCTGAAGGCAAGAGGTGTGCCGGAGAGTATGTTGCGTGTAATCGTGTGATGAGTGTCCTGCAGTTTACGGATCAGCGGAAGGTCGATCGCCGGATCCGCAGTCCTGACATTGGCGAAAGAGCCGAGCAATCGCCGGATGCGCCGCGAAGAAAACCAGGATTTTGGCCACATCGCCGCGCAACCTTCGCGCCAGTCGCGATCAAGATCATCAACGGGAATACGTGCAAGGTCATCTGGCGCATAGTGCGCGGAAAGCCTCGCTTCGCCGTCGCGATAGGAGGCGATGGCGCTTTCAAGATCGCCGATGGCGCGCGTGAGCGCCGCAAAATCCCGGTGCAAGATAATCGTGTAGTCCGCGCCGGACGTCGCAAGCAGGTCGCGCGCGAGAGCGGCGAAATATCCAAGACCGGCAATCCCCGTATCATCTGTTCCGGTGAGGCCGAACCGTACGCTGAGGACAGCCAGTGCGATCTTCAAGTCGACGGCTGCGCGCCCGAGCGTGCGGGCAGCGGCAATTAATTTTTCCTGCCATACACCGGTCCACTCCTCGACCTGCACAAGCTGCAACACCGGGCGAACCTTCACCGCAGCGAACGTCAAACCCAGTCGTTCGGCGATCGTCTCAAGATCGGCGTAACCATGCGCGTCATGCAGGTCTGGCTCGTTCCAGTGAAATGTCGGCGCATGGTCCTGATGTCCCATCATCGCAATGCCCATCGCGCTATAAGGCGTTAGTCCATTCGGCGCTTGGCAATGCAGCGCATTCACGTAGGCATTCAGTTCATCGCGGCGGATTTGCAGGCGGCCATTGAGATTAATCCATTCCGATGCGGCGGTATTGCCGCGCTTCTCCCATGAGCGCTTCAACTGGGAGAAGAATTGCCTGCGGTCGGCTTTGCTCGAATGCAGTTCGAGACAATGGTCGCCGAGACCGTGATCGCGCAACCTGCGGTAGACGACATCGAGAGCCGCCGTCTTTTCCGCAACGAACAGAACGGTCTTCTTTGCGGCGAGGCACGTTGCGACCATGTTGGCGATGGTCTGGCTCTTGCCGGTGCCCGGCGGTCCGACGATTACGAAGTCGCGCCCCTCGGCTGCGGCAAGACTTGCAGCGATCTGCGAGGAGTCGGCCGACAGCGGCATCACGATGTCGGCGGAAGCATAATTGCGGTCAATTTCATGTTCGATCGGAAATGGCTGATCCGCCCCGTCAAACGGACGCTCGGGATTGTCGATCAAATGCTGGACGACACGATTCTGCCGTAAGCTATCAGTGCGATCGGTGAGATCCTTCCACATCAGATATTTGGCGAATGAGAAAGTTGACAGGGCTATCTCATCTGCGACTTCGAAGCCCGGGGTGTCACGCACCGCATGTCGGAGCTGCTCGAGCACCTGGAGCACGTCAATGCCGCTGCCATCCTGCGGTAAGCCATCGCGGAAATCCGGCAACGTCAGATTGAAGTCACGCTGGACGAATTGCAGCAACGTGGCGTTCAGCCGTGGTTCGTCCTCATGATACCTGAGCCGAAACCGGGAGGCTGCACTGGAGCGCTCGAGCTTGACCGGCAATAGCAGGATAGGCGCGCGATAGCTCCGTTCATCGGTTGGCTTCTTCTTCCATTTCAACACGCCCACAGCGAGATAAAGCGTGTTGGTGCCACCTTCCGTCATGTCGCTTTTCGCCTGCCGGTACAAGGCGATCAGGCGCGCTTCCAGTTCTCTCGCTTCCAGCATCGACGATAGTTCGTCCCGCTGTAGTGCCTGAGCAGCGAATTCACGGTGAAGATCATGACCGCGTCTCTCGCGGTGCAACTCGGCGTCGCGCTCGCCAAGGGGATTCTGCTCGGGCAGCGAGATGAGCTTGATCCCGATGTTCTCGGCCAGCCTGTCCTCGAGATAGGCAACGTCCGGGCAGACGAAGGACACTGTTTTCTTGCTGTCGGTATAATTCAGCAACCGGTTCCGCAGCGACAGGTCGAGCAGCTTCGTTTACCAGCGCTCGATACGGCCGGCCGCCGTGGTCGGTTTCTGTTCAACTGGATCGGCCGGCATCGGGAAGTCTGGCTCCGCCGGCAGCGAAATATCCAATGGCTCTTCGCTATCGGGTTGATCGGTCGTCTGCGGAGTTTCGTGCGATGCCAGAGGCATGATGCCGGCGGACCGTGAGCGTGCGATATCGATGGCGGACACGAAACGTCGTGCTGCGTTTTCGTCGAGCTTGGCATCACCGATTCTATTGGCCTGTTCGAAGGTCATGGCCGGCCGATTCGTCACGCCGGTGGTTTCGAACACGACAAGTTCGCGCGCGGCGATCGCTTTGCGAATTTCGACGACATCGTCTTCTATGGTTCGTGGCATTGTGCGTTTGACCAGCCAGACGCCGGCAATCGCGTGGCCGTCGAAGAGCAGGACTACCGCATTGAGCCCGGTGGCCTCCAGGCAAGCCGCAAACAGTAGCGTCGTATCCAAGCATGTGGCGAGTGAGTCCTGGGCGATCTTGCTGGGCCCGCGAACTTTCTGACCTCGCGATTCGAAGCTCGCTGGAGGTTGCGCATAATGTGTACCGAGCCCTGCGATGGCCGAATAGATCGCGGCCGTGAGCATGTAGGCGCGTTTCGGATCGTTGCTCTGATATCCATCAAGCGCCGAGGAATGGCCGTGCGCGGCCAGCCGTTCAGCGGCTGATCGCAGCAGTTTGAAAACTGCCGGATCGTTCGGCATCACGAAAGCTGGAAGAAGCTGGCCCATATCGGCGACGCCACCCCATTCGTCGCGGGCCAGCAATCTGACCGGAAGTATCGTTTCAGCGAGGGCGTGATCGCCCTGAAGCAATCTTAGCGTAATGTCGCCACGTTCGGCTTCATCCAACCCTGCGAGATAGGCAGCGTCGAGATCGATGCGGCGATCCGATAATGTGACGCTTTCACCGGCAATAATGAGGTCGATGATCCAGGTCTTGGCTCTGAGAAATGGAGGGCAGGACGTGAGTTTCAATCGAAGGTGTTCAAGCGAATCTGCGGTCCGATTGTTCACCCGGATCGAGCGAATTACGGGAATCGAATTTTGGTGCGATGCGAAAGTGAATGTCGCTGCAAGATCGGCCGTGATGGGGACGATGCCTGGGTTATTCGATTGGAGGAGATCGTCGTTCGCGGAGACAGTCGTCTCAATCTCAATATCGTGCATAGCCCAGCCCCGAGATACGTCCTTATGCAGTCGACGCCACCGACTGCGCTTGCTTAAAAAACTGTAATTTCCACCTTAAGGGGATTGGCTATCGAGATACAACCATTGCAGTGAGCCGCCACAGCGAAAGAAGCCGACGACCTGCGAATTGCCCATAGATGCCCATAGAAATGCGTTTCACCTTTTATTCATGCCGCCGATCTCCATATTGACAGCCCGCTTGCCGGCCTCGGCCTGAAAGACAAAACTATTGCGGAGCGGTTTGCGACGCTGGTCGCCGTGCGGTGGAGGCGCTCATCCCGAGACGATCGAAAGCAACGCCGCTTTTCTTATTATCTCCGACGACATTTTTGATGGTGACTGGAAGGACGTCACGACCGGGCTTTTTTTCGTCCGCGCCATTAGCACGCTGCACCGCGCCGGTATTCCCGTCTTTTTGATGAAGGGCAATCACGACGCCGAAAGTGTGATATCGCGCGACCTTCCTTATCCCGAGACGGTTCATGTCTTTCCATCCGACAGATCGGCAACGATACCTTTCGAGACTCACCGCGTTGCTCTGCACGGGCGCAGTTTTCCCAGTCGGCTAACAGGGAATTTTGTCTCCACCTATCCGGTGCGCCGCGAGGGTTGGCTCAACATTGGCGTGCTGCATACGTCGCTCGATGGAACGCGCGGTCACGAAGAATGCGCGGCGTGTACGGTCGATGACCTGAAGCGTTTCGGTTACGATTATTGGGCACTCGGGCATGTCCACGCGGTAGAGATCGTGAGCCGCGATCCCTGGATCGTTTATCCCGGCAATCTGCAGGGGCGTAGCGCACGGAAAATGGGCGCAAAAGGCGCTATGCGGGTTACTGTCGAGAACGGCCATATCGTGGAGGTGGCGCCGTTGGTGCCGGACTGCGCACGATGGGCTCACCTCACGGTCGATGCGTCGAACGCGGCGAACGAAGCCGATATGATAGAGAAAATTTCGACGGAATTGGCAGGCGCACACGCGCAAAGCGAGGGCCGTCGTATGGCCATTCGCGTTACGCTGGTCGGCGCGACGGCACTGCACAACCAACTCGTTTTCCGGCAGGAGGCATTGCAGGGCGATGTTCGCGCCAGTGGCTTCCGGCTCTCCGATGATTGCTGGGTCGAGCAGGTGAAAGTGAAAACCACGTTACGGCAGCGGTCGGCCGCGCCCCTGTTGCCGGCCGAACGCCTTGATGTCGATACCCCTTCTTGAGCAAGCCGCCAACGATCCCAGGTTCGCCGCGGATCTGGCCGAATTGGCGGAAGCGGTGAAAGCCAGGCTGCCAAAGGACCTGCGCGACGGCTTCTCCGACCGGACGACTGGCTTGCCTCCCTTCTTGGTGGCGTGTCTCGCGAGATTTACAGCCGCGAATTCGGCCTGACGGCGCAGGCTTTGCGTGACGGCGGTCACGAGCTGCTCAATGCCGGTGGGCGATTGGTTGAAACCCTCGCTGCAAGCTCGGCGGGGATGACGGCGCTGTCACGGATCCGGAACGACTGCAAGGCGAGGCCGACGATCTGTTCACGACGCGCCGATCGAGCGGCAAGCCGTTCTATCAGGCGGTGGATCGGCGTGATGACGCGGACAGAAGATTACACGACGCCATCGTAACGCGCGAGGCCGTACAGCAGCTGGAAGACGCGGCGCGTGACGCGAACGCATATCCAAAGGAGCTAACTGCGGACCATAAGGGGAGTGGCAGCACGCTGGCGCGTTGGCAGCGAACGCTGCGGGTGCAGGCGATCATCGATGCAGACATGCGGCGCACCCGTGCGTAGCAGGAGCTTCAAGATATCGCAGCCGGAGAGAGCGAGGCCCATGCGGTAATCGATCCCGAACAATTGCGGCAGCGACTCGACGCTTTGAGCGACATCCCCGCGCAGGCCGACCGGCTGCATCATGACACCGCATCGCTCAATATCGAGTCCGGCGCGCTGGCCGCGGAGGTGGCTTCGTTGGATCTCATGCCGGGCGCGCTCGAAACGTTACGCTCGCTGCCGTTGCCGGATGGGGCCGACATTGCAAACCATGCCCGTGCTGCGGAGCAGTACGACGACGAGGAGAAGCGGCTTCGCGACATGCTCAATGTCACAGACGGTGCGGTCGCCGCATCTGAGACCGAACTCGCCCGGCTGGCGAGCACCGGCTCAGGGCCGACCCGAGCCGATCTTGCTGGCGCGCGACAAGAGCGCGACATTCACCTTGAAGGGTTGCGTTCCGTGCTCGACGGGGGTCTGGTTTCGCGCCTTGCGCGCCTAACGGCGGCAACCTGGTCGTCCTCGATCGTTCGAGGTGTGCCGGGACGGGCTTCATCCAGAAGCCCCTCGATACGGTCCTTCAGAAACCGCCGACGCCATTTGCCGACAGTATGCTCGTGGACGCCAAGCTCACTCGCAACGGACTTGCTTGGCACGCCATCAGCGCACCTCAGGATAACCCGGCAGTGCTCTGATGATGATCGAGCCACACGACGGCACCGGACCCGTCGCTCAAGATACGCCCGTTCATCCGCGCTCAGAACCAACGGCGCGATCGGGCGCCCCACTGCATTCGTCATCCGGCAAGCTGGTGCTTGGTTTGCACATAGCAAAAGCTTCCGCGACAGATCCGGCCGATGGCAAATGGATCTATCTCACCGGCGGAATCCAGGTCGATGCGGATGGTCATGCCGTTCGCCTTTCCAATCTCGCGGTGATCTCGGACGACAACGCGATCGCTCCGTTGATCGCGCCGATTACGGCTGAGCTTGGATCGAAGGCCAGTGTCGACTACGGCATTGCCTACGAGAATTTGCTGAATGCCGCCAATTCCAAGCTTACCAGATCCCTGAAGGATGGCTTCCGTATGGAAGGGCATCTGTCCTCCGCAAAGCTTGAAAAGATCTATCTGCCAGCAGATGGCATCGTGATCGCGCTACGAGCCAGCGGAAATCTGAAGATTCTCTACGGCATGTAGCAGATCCGAATTATGGTGGACTTCAGGCGGGGACGTGCGGACTTGCACATCCGCCGTGACCATGAAGCTCCATCGCTACAACGTCATGCGTAAGATGCGGCACTGCTCGCTCGGCGAACTCATCCGTATATGGAAGGCATTGCCTCATTCCGATGCGGGAGGCTTGTGCAACCTCTAAGTGAGGACATCTGTGCGCATTGATTGGTAATGAAATGAGCATTTGCCGGGGACATCATAATGCGAGCTTTCTTGCCGTGACTTGCATGAAGGAAGTTATAGCGTAATTTCAATAATATATGAGTTCGCCGTTTTATTCTGAGTGGCGCGCCAAATACCGCCAATTTCCCTCTAAGGCCGCAAATAGCCGCCAAAGTTGCGGTCGATCGGAGAGCGTGAGGTTGCAGGTAGGCAAGAAGCGTAGAGACGGCGGCGTTTGGAGGTAGAAAAGTTCGAATCGCGTACGGTTGAATGACGATTTGCGTCTGGCAGGACGCGCTCGATCTCCATCCTCCATGGTGCACTCGACGGACACGGCCACATCCTGTTCATCGTTATCTGGATGAAGGGCAGCTCAGTTCGAGGCGAGATTCGGTGTTCTTCGTTGAGGGAAATCCCTCATTTTGCTAGACTGGGTGGAGGCGCTAGTTTTTTGTCACCACGAGACGAAACTCAGCGAGGCTGCCATGTCCGACCAGACAATTTCCGACAAGACCCCGCAACCCGATCCCGCGGAGGAGAATGCATTCTTTCCCTCACGCTATTCGCTGAGCCAGTTCACGTCGCCGAAATCGGACCTCAGCGGCGCGGATTATCCCAATCCCTACAAGGGCGGAAAGAAGGTGCTGATGATCGGCGCCGGCGCCAGCGACATCTATCGCGGCTACAAGATCTGCGCTTTCCCGGATGCGCTCG
>CAZOOO010000084.1:0-12394 GCA_964581435.1 uncultured Hyphomicrobiales bacterium
CGTTGAGACGCAGCTTGCCCATCGCCGCGCGCAGCGTCTCGAAATCGTCGGCGTCCACCGGAAACAGGCCGCAGAACACCACCGGGATCGCCGGCTTGAAGCCCGGCAGCATCTCTGTGATCGGCTTGCGGTCGTCGGTGATGGTGTCGCCGACGCGGGTGTCGGCGACTTCCTTGATGGCGGCTGTGATGAAGCCGATCTCGCCGGGGCCGAGTTCGTCGACCTGCTGCATTTTCGGCGTGAAGAAGCCGACGCGCTCGACATCGTAGGCGGCGCCGGTGCCCATCATGCGGATGCGGCTACCCTTCCTGAGCGCGCCGTCAATGATGCGGATCAGTACGACCACGCCGAGATAGACGTCGTACCAGCTATCGACCAGGAGCGCCTTCAGCGTGGCGTCGCGGTCGCCCTTGGGCGGCGGCAGCCGAGTGACGATGGCCTCCAGGACATCGGGCACGCCAAGGCCGGTTTTCGCCGAAATCATCACCGCGTCGGAGGCGTCGATTCCGATCACGTCCTCGATCTGCTGCTTTACCTTGTCCGGCTCGGCCGCCGGCAGGTCGACCTTGTTGAGGACGGGCACGATCTCATGGTCGTTGTCGAGCGCCTGATAGACGTTGGCGAGCGTCTGCGCCTCCACGCCCTGGCTCGCATCCACCACCAGCAGCGAACCTTCACAAGCCGCGAGCGAACGCGAAACCTCATAGGCGAAATCGACGTGCCCGGGCGTGTCCATCAGGTTGAAGATGTAATCCTTGCCGTCCTTGGCGCGGTATTTCAGGCGGACTGTCTGCGCCTTGATGGTGATGCCGCGCTCGCGCTCGATATCCATCGAATCGAGCACCTGCTCCTTGCCCGCCATCTCGCGATCGGTCAGGCCGCCAGTGATCTGGATCAGGCGGTCGGCCAGCGTCGACTTTCCATGATCGATATGGGCGACGATGGAAAAGTTGCGGATGTTTGAAATGGAGGTGGTCGTCATGGGGCGCGGGATAGCATTGGCCCGGATCACGGGCAAGCAAGGGTCAGGCGCGGCAGGCGCATTCCGGATCGGCCGTGCGACAGGCGAGAGCGCCTGACGCCGGTCATTCGTCTTCGTTGAACCTGTCGCGGACGAGTTCGGCGATCGCGGCGACCGCGGCTTTGGCTTCGGGGCCGGTTGCGGATACGGTGATCGTCGTTCCGATGCCTGCCGCCAGCATCATCAATCCCATGATCGAATTGCCGCCGACCGTCTCGCCGTTGCGGGTGACGCTGACGTCGGCGGCGAAGCGTTCGACCATCTGCACGAATTTCGCGGATGCCCTCGCATGAAGGCCGCGCTTGTTGACGATCGAAAGCTCGCAGGAGACCGTATCGGCGGGAGATCCACCGTTCATCGTCGGTGCGCCACCCGGGCAGGCTGCGTCGTCAGGCTTCCCGGTCATTTCCCGGCAAGCACCCGGCTGGCGATCGTCACGTATTTGCGCCCGGCCTCCTGCGCCATCGCGATGGCATCAGGCAGCGTGCGCTCCTCGCGCACCTTGGCGAGCTTGACCAGCATCGGAAGATTGATACCCGCGAGAACCTCGACCTTGGGCCGGCTCATGCAGGAGATCGCGAGGTTTGAAGGCGTGCCGCCGAACATGTCGGTGAGAATGGCGACACCGTCGCCGCTGTCGACCCGGTTGACGGCTTCGATGATATCGCTCCGGCACAGGTCGGCATCGTCCTCGGCGCCGATGGTGATGGCTTCGATTTGCTTTTGCGGGCCCATTACGTGCTCGAGCGCGGCCTTGAATTCGTCGGCGAGGCGCCCGTGGGTCACAAGTACCAGACCAATCATTGATAACTCCTCGCGCGTGCTTTTGATGCACTGCACGAAAGGGCCACTTTGACCATCCGGAGCCCTCACGCAAGAGGGCGTAGAGGTTTTTTCCCTGAAAAGCGCTCCCACGCTTGACGGTTTGCTCCGTGGCAATCGTGGGATTTATATGGTTATCCGGATTTCTTCCGGCAATCGGCCGCCGAATGCGTGTCGGTGCAACCTGGAATAGTCGTTAGCGCCGCGATGGCCATCGGGAGTGGTGAAACGCCCGCAGCGACCGGGATTCGAGCCAGTTCGACGTCCAAAATGGTGGTTCGCAGCGCTTTTGGCGGCGGCAGGCGCTCGGCGTCGGGCGCGTCGAGATCGATCACGAGGCCGACCGGAGCCTCTGTGACAAAAGCGCACCGGCGGATCCCGAGCCCGCGGATTTCGATCATTCCCGCTAGCTCGGGCGGCGCTCTGACGATCAGCTCGTTGCGGAGCGGCGTCACGACGAGTCGGTCATCACCGACCAGCGTGGCGACGGGGAGCTGGCCGCTGCGGCCGGCGAGGACGAGGTCGAAGGCAAGGCGCGACTTTCCGGCGCCCGAGGGACCGCGGATCAGAACGGCGCGATCTCCCACCAGAACCGCGGAGCCATGGATCGTCGGACCGATCGTCGGACCGGACGACCCGGTCATGTGGCGGGAAGCCGGACGATGAAACGCGCGCCGGCGATCCGGGTGTCGCCATGGGTATCAGTCGGTCCGGGGCGGTTTTCGGCCCATATGCGCCCGCGATGCGCTTCGATGATTTGCTTGGAGATCGACAGTCCAAGCCCGGAATTCTGACCGAAACCCTGGTGGGGCCGGTCGGTATAGAAGCGGTCGAACACGCGCTCGAGCGCATCCGGGCGAATACCGGGACCGTCGTCGTCCACGACGATCTCGATTTCGGACTTCAGGCGGCGGCATACGATGCGCACGCGGCCGCCGGATTTCGAAAATGATTGCGCATTGGTGAGGAGGTTGGAAATCACCTGTCCCAGTCGCAAGTCATGCCCTGGCACCGAAAAGGTACCGGTCCGATTGCCCTCGAAACGCACGTCGACGCCGACGTCGTGGCCGAGCCTGGTTTGGTTCGCAACCGACGTCAGCGTGGTCAAAAGACGCCGGATATCGACGGGCGCCTCATCCTGCCGCTGCAACTCGGCGTCGAGCCGGCTTGCGTCGGATATGTCGGAGATCAGTCGATCGAGCCGGCGAACATCGTGCTCGATCACTTCAAGGAGCCTGCTGCGGCTGGTGTCGGTTTTTGCGAGCGGCAAGGTCTCCACCGCGGAGCGCAGCGAGGTCAGGGGATTCTTCAGTTCATGTGAGACGTCGGCCGCGAAAGTCTCGATCGCCTCGATACGGTTGTAGAGGGCGTCGGTCATGTCGCGCAACGCGCCGGAGAGGTGACCGATTTCATCGCGGCGGCGGGTGAAGTCGGGAATCTCGATGCGCGTCTTGATGCGGCGCCGAACACGCTCCGCACTGTCCGCGAGCCGTCGCACCGGGCCGGCGATGGTGCTCGCGAGCAGCAGCGACAGCACGATCATGACGATCATGGCGACGCCGAATACTCTCAGAATCGCCAGCCGTTCCGCCATGACCATCTGGTCGATATCGTCGCCTTGCGTGGACAACATCAGCGAGCCGAAAATGGTGGAGCGGGGGCGCTCGACCGGAACGGCGACCGAGACGATGATTTCGCCGCGGTCGTTGATGCGCACCATGCTGGATTTCCCGCCCTTCAACGACTGCGCAACCTCCTGATAGCCGTTGCCGTTTTCGGGACCGAGTTCGCGATAGAGCGGAAGATCGCCGCGATTGAGCCAGGTGCGGATCGCGATCGTGGTGCGTTCGATGAAGCCCGGCTTGATGTCGGTCGGGGGCGGCAGTTCGAAACGTATGACGTCGCCGCGGCGAAAAAGGCTGCGGCTGTCGAGAATCAGCACTCCGTCGCGATCGTAGATGCGCGCCCGAGTCTTGGTCGGGGAGATCAGCCGCCGCAGCACGGGAGCGACGCGCTCGGGATTGATCGGAAAGTCCAGCCCTGAAATTTCGTCCGGCGCGCCATAGCTCTCGCCGGGTTTGAGGTCGAGCAGGCGATCCGGATCGATTGTTATCGTGTTGGTCTCGACCGTGGCCGAAGCGGCAATGGCGCTTGCGATGATCTCGCCCTGCACCAGCAGACTTTGCGCCCGCGCATCGATCAGGCCGGCGCGAAATTGCGAGAGATAGAGAATGCTGGCGACCAGCGCGATCAGGCCGGCCAGATTCAGCGACACGATGCGGCGGGTCAGGCTCGAAAAGCTGAGCGTGAAAAGAAACTGTCCCGCGCGCCTCAGCCAGCCAAGCGGCCGTTGCCAGTGCGGCGTCCGTTCGGCCTGATCGGCAAGACCTTGCGCTTCGACAAGACCTTCCACCGCGAGGACCTGCTGGGTCTCCTCGGTCTCAGGGTCGAAATCAGGCTGCGTTCGATCAAGCAATGACTGAAACTGTCCTTGCGCCAAATCCACTATTGCCGTCGCTCCCGCGTCAACGCTTGACGCTGAAGATGCGGTGAGGATGACGAACGTTCGCATTCGCACCGAGAGCAAACCGGACGCGTCGTTGCGTATCCGGTCCCACGGGCTGCGCACGCCGTGACGACAGGTTATCAGGTTTCCTTGAAGCGGTAACCCACGCCGTAGAGGGTTTCGATCATTTCGAAGTCGTCGTCGACGACCTTGAACTTCTTGCGCAGCCGCTTGATGTGGCTGTCGATGGTGCGATCATCGACATAGACCTGATCGTCATAGGCGGCGTCCATCAGCGCGTTGCGACTCTTGACGACGCCGGGCCGCGTCGCCAGCGCCTGCAGAATCAGGAATTCCGTAACGGTCAGGGTGACGGGCTCGTTCTTCCAGGTGCAGGTGTGGCGCTCCGGGTCCATGCGCAGCAAGCCGCGGTCGAGCGCCTTGGCGTCGCTTTCCTTGGGCGCGGCGGCAGGATCTTTCGGGCACGCCCGGCGCAACACCGCCTTGACGCGTTCGACCAGCAGCCGCTGCGAGAACGGCTTGCGGATGAAATCGTCGGCACCCATCTTGAGACCGAACAGTTCATCGATCTCTTCGTCCTTGGAGGTGAGGAAAATCACGGGCAGGTCGGATTTCTGACGCAGCCTTCGCAGGGTCTCCATTCCGTCCATGCGCGGCATCTTGATGTCGAGGATCGCGAGGTCCGGCTGGCTGGTGCGGAAGCCGTCGAGCGCTGACGCGCCATCGGTATAGGTCATGATGCGATAGCCTTCGGCTTCGAGCGCAATCGATACCGATGTAAGAATGTTGCGGTCGTCATCGACCAGAGCAATTGTGGGCATATGCCTGCTTTCCGAAGCGGGTGGCGAGAGGCGAACAATTCGACCGTCTGCCTTGGGTGTGGCTTTAAGAACGCAGTCAACGAGCAATGCAAGCGAGGCTGAAGTGTGACCGAGTTTCCGAAAACGCGTGAAAGGCCCTACTGTTCCGCCTCTGTTCGGTTGTCCAATTTAGCCTGAGAACATGTTTTTTTCAAATTTGAGGATTTGAGCCATGCAGCCGACCGCCAATTTCACAGCAGCCAACCTGACCCGATCACTGTTGCGCCGGAGCCGGCAAGGCGCGTTGGCGACCTTGATGGCCGGTAGCGGCGACCCCTATTGTTCCCTTGTGAATGTCGCAAGCCATTACGATGGCTCACCAATTCTTCTGATTTCACGCCTTGCGGTGCATACGAAGAATCTGCTCGCCGATCCCAGGGTGTCGCTGATGCTGGACGAGCGCGCAGCCGGTGATCCCCTGGAAGGCTCGCGGATCATGGTTGCGGGAACCGCCGAGGAGGCGGGCGGGGAACTCAAGGCGATCCTGCGCAAGCGTTATCTGAACGTTCACCCCTCGGCGGAGGGATTTGCGGATTTCAATGATTTTTCGTTCTTCCTGATCCGGCTGACCGGGGTTCATCTGGTGGCCGGCTTCGGGCGGATCGTCGATCTCAAGCCGGAAAAGGTTCTGACCAGCCTTGAGGGCGCGGAGGCGCTGATCGCGGCTGAACAGGGGGCGATCGAACACATGAACCGCGATCATCGCGACGCCTTGAATCTTTATGCAACGCGCTTGCTCGGCGCGGCGGCGGCCGACTGGCGCTGTACCGGCTGCGATCCCGACGGTCTGGATCTGAGCGCCGATAAGCATGATGCGTTGCGCCTGGATTTTCCGCGGCGGGTCGCCACCCCGGACGAACTTCGCGTGATTCTGAAGGATCTGGCGGAAAAGGCGCGCGCGGCGGCGTAGGCTTGATCCGAAGTCGCCTTGGATTTGATGAGGAGGGTCTTCGTGCCTGAGATAGGCTTGCGTAACGGCGCCTTCGGCGCCGATAAGGTCGGCCTCGAAAATCTCAGGGCCGTGTACTGGAATTTAGGGGCGCCGCAGCTTTACGAGCACGCGCTACGCTCGGGCGAGGCGATGGTGAACACGGATGGCGCGCTGTGCGCGGAAACCGGCATCTTCACCGGCCGCAGCCCGAAGGACAAGTTCACGGTCCGCGATGCGGCCACCGACAAGAATGTCTGGTGGGGCGGCAACCAGTCGATGACGCCGGAGCAATTCGCCGCGTTGCATGCGGACTTCCTCGCGCACGCCCGGAACATGACGCTGTTCGCGCAGGACCTTTATGGCGGCGCCGATCCGGATTTCCGCATCAAGACCCGCGTTTTCACCGAACTGGCCTGGCATTCGCTTTTCATTCGCACGCTGCTGCGCCGGCCCGAAATATCGGAGCTTGCGAGCTTCGTACCCGAACTGACCGTCATCGACCTGCCGAGCTTCCGCGCCGATCCCCAAAGACACGGCGTTCGTTCGGAGAACGTCGTGGCCATCGATTTCACCCGCAAGATCATTCTCATCGGCGGATCGCATTATGCCGGGGAGATGAAGAAAAGCATCTTCACCACGCTGAATTATTACCTTCCCGATCAGGACGTGCTGCCGATGCACTGTTCGGCCAATGTCGGTCCCGGCGGCGACAGCGCGATCTTCTTCGGTCTCTCGGGTACCGGTAAAACCACGCTGTCGGCCGATCCCCAGCGTACCCTGATCGGCGACGACGAGCACGGCTGGAGCCAGGACGGGATCTTCAATTTCGAAGGCGGGTGCTACGCCAAGTGCATCAGGCTGTCGCGGGAGGCCGAGCCCGAGATTTACGCCGCCTCGAAACGTTTCGGCGCGGTGCTTGAAAATGTCGTGCATGACGAATTCACGCGGGTTCCCGATTTCAATGACGGCGCGAAGACCGAGAACACCCGTTCGGCCTATCCGCTCGAATTCATTCCGAACGCGTCGCTGACAGGTTGCGCCGGCCAGCCGAAGAATCTGGTCATGCTGGCCGCCGACGCCTTCGGCGTGCTGCCGCCGATCGCCAGGCTGACGCCGGCGCAGGCGATGTATCATTTTCTGTCGGGCTATACGGCCAAGGTGGCGGGAACCGAGCGCGACCTCGGCAACGAGCCGCAGCCGGAATTCTCCGCCTGCTTCGGCTCGCCGTTCCTGCCGCGCCATCCCGGCGTCTACGGCAACATGCTGCGTGCCCTGATCGCCAGGCACAACGTCGATTGCTGGCTGGTGAACACCGGCTGGACCGGCGGCAAATACGGGACCGGCCGCCGCATGCCGATCAAGGTGACGCGGGCGCTGCTCGGCGCGGCGCTCGACGGCTCCCTGCGCGGCGTCCGGTTCCATAATGACAGGTATTTCGGGTTCGCGGTCCCGACTTCGGTGCCGGGTGTCGAGCCGCATATCCTCGATCCGATCAGGACGTGGGCCGACAAGGCCGAGTTCGACAGGACCGCGCGCGCGCTGATCGGCATGTTCCAGCAGAACTTCACCAAATTCGAGAACGACGTCGATGCCGAGGTCAGGGCCGCGGCCCCGGCGGCCAAAGAGGCGGCGGAATAAGCCTGTAAATCAAAGGCTCATGCGCGCGTTCAGCTTCTGTCCGGCCGCAGCGTGTTGCTCGGGGTCGGACGGTCGGTGATCTGCTGCCCGAACAGGCTGGCGATCAGTTCCACCGCAACCCGCGCGGTCCGCCCGCGTTCATCGAGAAACGGGTTGAGCTCGACGATATCAACTGAACGGACCAGTCCGGAATCGTACAGCAACTCCATGACCAGGTGCGCCTCGCGATAGGTCGCCCCTCCCGGAACAGTCGTGCCGACGCCGGGCGCGATGACGGGATCCAGCACGTCGAGATCGAAGCTGACATGCAGCACGCCGTTGCGCGCCATGACCCGCTCGATGACACGATGAATCAATACGGAAACGCCGAACTCATCGATCGCGCGCATGTCGGCGATGGCGATGCGACGGTCTTGCACCAGCTTCTTCTCGAGCGGATCGATCGAATGGACGCCGAACAGGTCGAGATGCGCCGGCGTGATCGATGCGCGGGGTTCCTCGCCGAGCAGGCCGTCGAGTCCGGGCTCGCCGCACAGAAAGGCGGCGGACATGCCGTGCATATTCGCGGTCATCGTCGTCAGCGGCGTGTTGTAGTCGGCATGGGCGTCGAGCCACAGCACGAACAATTCGCGGCTGCGCTCATGCCAATAGCGCGCGACGCCGTTGACCGAACCCATCGACAGGCTGTGGTCGCCGCCGAGAAAGATCGGGACGGCGCCGGATTTCGCCAGATCGTAAGCGCGCGGGCTGAGCGCGCGGGTCCATGCCTGGATGTCGCGGTAGTGGTTGGCGTTTGCGGGAATCCGGTCGGTCGCCGGAGTAGCCTCGGCGATGGAGACATCGCCGTGATCCGACACGTCGATGCCAAGGCTTTCCAGCACCGGCGCGATGCCCGCGGTCCGCAGCGCCGCCGGCCCCATCAGGGTGCCGCGCTGTGAGGCGCCCATGTCGATGGGAATGCCGAGCAGCGCAACCTTTCGGCTGTCGGTCATGGTCGTCATCCCACCAGCCTGCCGATCGCGGCGGTGAGCGGGCGCGCGGCTCTGCCATAGTCCGACCACGCCTTGCTCTTTTTCAGAAGATTCGGCGCAGTGCGAAGCGTGAAACGTTTCGGGTCGAGGCTGGCTTTCACCTGCGGCCAGTTCAGCGGCATGGACACGGTGGCGCCGGGGCGCGCGCGCGGCGACAGCGGCGCGACGGCGGTCGATTTGGTGTCGTTGCGAAGATAATCGAGAAAGATTTTACCCTCGCGCTGCTTCTTCGACATGATGACGAGATATTTGTCGGGTGCATCAGCGGCCATTCGTTCGCAGACGGCCTGCGCGAACATCTTGGCCTGCTGCCATGTTAGCGTTTCCCTTTTCGCGATGGCAAGCGGTGTCACCACATGCAGGCCCTTGCCGCCGGTGGTCTTGCAGAAGGGCACGAGGCCGAGCGCTTCCAGGCGCTCCTTCATCTCCTTCGCGGCGGCGACAACGCGGCTGAACGCCACTTCGGGCGCAGGATCAAGGTCGAACACCAGCCGTCCGGGCACCGTGTATTCGTCAGGCGCGCAATTCCACGGATGCAGTTCAATGCCGCCGATCTGCGCGATCGCGACCAGCGCCTCGACGCGGTCGATCTGCAAATAAGGCTTCCGGTCGCCGGACACTTTTGCCTGCGTGACAAGGTCCGACAGGCCCGGCATGGCGTGGCGCTGGAAGAAGGTCTCGCCGTCGATGCCGTCGGGCGCGCGCACGATCGAGCACGGCCGCCCCTGAATGTGTGGATTCATCCAGTCGCCAACGGCCTTCATATATTCGGCGAGGTCGCGCTTGGTGACCGGACGCTCGTCGCCTGCGTCCGGCCACAGCGCCTTGTCCGGGTGCGAGATGGCGACGCCCATCACCGTGGAGCGATCCCGCGCCGCGGTTGCGCGCGGCTGGCGTGACATCATTATATCAGGGCGCGCGGTCGCCGCTCTCGCGTCGAACTTTGTCTTGTCAAGCCTCTGGGCCGCCGCGCGGGCCGGCATCTCCGCCCTGACCTCGCGTGCCGGCTTGTCCGCGCGAAGTCCCTTGAAGGCGGCTTGCCGGACCATGCCGTCATCGGTCCAGCCGGCGAATTCGATCTCGGCGACCAGTTCGGGTTTCAGCCAATGAACGTCCCGGCCGTCGGCCGGCGCGTTCTGGCCGGAGAACGGACTTTTCGATGCGGCCGCCGCCTTCAGCGCCGGCATGATGCGTTTCACGGTGTCACGGCCGTAGCCGGTGCCGACGATGCCGGTATAGATGAGGTGGCCGTCGTGATAGACGCCGGCCATCAGCGAGCGGAATTTGCCGCCCGTTGTTTTCCAGCCGCCGATCACGACCTCATGGCCGGGGCGGCTCTTGACCTTGAGCCAGTGACTGCGGCGGCCGGCGCGATAGGCCGCGTCAATGCGTTTGGAGATGATGCCCTCAAGGCCGGACTCGCGCGCGGTTGCCAGCATGTGGTCGCCGCTCGCGTCGAAATGCTCCACGTAGCGGATCGGTGCGCGGCCGGATCTTGCCGAGCGCCCGAGCAGCTTGCGAAGCCGGTCCTTGCGCGCCAGCAGCGGCAGCGGGCGCAGATCCTCACCCCCGGCGAACAGCAGGTCGAACGCAAAGTACACCAGCGCATCGGTGTTGCCTTCGGACAGCGCCGCCTGCATCGCCGGGAAATCCGGATCGCCATTGGCGTTGAGCGCGACGATCTCGCCGTCGATGATGGCGTCCGGCAACTTTGCGGCCGCCTTTGCGATGGCTGGAAACCTGTCGGTCCAGTCGAGCCCCTTGCGGGTTTTGAGCGTGACTCGGCCGCTCTCGATCCGCATCTGGATGCGATAGCCGTCGAGCTTGATCTCATGCACCCAGCCATCCGCCGACGGCGGGCGCGTTGCCGTTTCGCAAAGCTGAAGTCCCGCAAAGTTCGGCATCTCGCTTTTGATCGCGCGCGCCTCTGCGGCTGCGCCCTTGTTCGAATCCCAAACTGCATCCGAGCCCGCGATCCGCGTGGTCATCATGAAAGGCTCCGGCGCCTTTCCTTTGCCCGCCGCAATCTGTTCGAGGGTCCGGTTCGATGCGACCGAACGGTCCCGCTTTAGCACGGCCTCGCCGTCGCCCGGCCTGGCGTAGTCGTCGCGGTGCTTGATCAGCAGCCAGTTGGTACGCTTGCCGCCGCTGCGGTCGTGCTTCATGCGTACCAGAACCCATTCGCCTTTGAGCTTCTCGCCCATCAGCGCGAATTTGAGGTCGCCCCTGGCGAGGCCCTTCGCCGGATCATCGGCGTACCAGTAGCCGCGATCCCAGATTTCCACTGTGCCGCCGCCATACTGGCCTTTCGGAATGGTGCCTTCGAAGTCGCCGTAGTCGAGCGGATGATCCTCGACCTCCACCGCCAGCCGTTTCTCGCCGGGATCAAGCGAGGGACCGCGCGTCACCGCCCACGACTTGAACACGCCGCCATATTCGAGGCGAAAATCGTAATGCAGCCGGGTGGCGGCGTGCTTCTGGATGACGAATCGCCGCTGCCTTGAGGTTGCGACGCGCGCCTTGCCGCTCGGTTCGGCGGTTTTCGAGAAGTCGCGCTTCTGACGGTAATCGCTGAGTTTTCGCGAGGACACGGCATTGGCTCCAGATCAAGGATCAGACGTGTGCAGCGCTTGCCGATGGGTGAGAAGCCGGCTAACCGGTCTTGCGTTTCGCCGCTGATCCCTTGTTCGCTGCGCGCGTTCTGGCCGGGCGCTTCGAAGGCCCGCGCCTCGGCTCCTTCGCGGCCTTCTTGCCCTCGATCGGAAACAGCATCTCGCGCTGGCCCTCGACGCGTTTTTTGGATTTCCTGCTCTTCGTGGCTGCCGGTTTGTCGCTTGCGGCCGCCGCCGCCTTGCCACCCTTCAGGCTTTGCCGCAAAGCGTCCATCAGGTTGATGACGTTGCCTTCGGTCTTGATCTTCGCCTTGGCAATCGGATGTCCGGCCTTCTTCCGCTCGATCAGGTCGATGAGCGCGGCCTCATAATGGTCCTCGAATGCGTCCGGCTCGAAACGGCCGGACTTCTGCTCGACGATGTGCCCGGCGAGATCGAGCATGTCCTTGGTGATTTTCACATCCTTGATGTCGTCGAAATAGTCCGATGCGTCGCGCACCTCATAAGCGTAGCGCAGCAGCAGGCCGACCAACCCGTTGCCGCGCGCTTCCAGCGCAATGACGTGTTCGCGGTTGGTCAGAACCACCCGCGCCAGCGCGACCTTGCCGGTCGCCTTGATGGTGTCGCGGATCACGGCATAGGCATCGTGGCCGACCTTGCCGTCGGGCACGAGATAATACGGCCTGATAATATAGAGATCGTCGATTTCGGCGCGCGGCACGAAGCGGTCGATCTCGATGGTGTGGGTGGAGTCGAGTGCGATGTTGTCGAGTTCGTCTTTCGTCACCTCGAGATAGGTGTCGCTGTCGATCTTGTAGCCCTTGACGATGTCGTCATTGTCGACGTCCTCGCCGGTCTCGGAATCGACCTTCTGGTATTTGATGCGGTGCCCGGTCTTGCGATTGATCTGGTTGAAGCTGACCTTCTCGGACTCCGACGTCGCGGGGAAAAG
>CAZOOO010000085.1:0-12291 GCA_964581435.1 uncultured Hyphomicrobiales bacterium
TTCCGGCGGCGCTGATCACCGGCATCCGCTCCGATCTGCCCGGCCAGATCACCGCACAGGTGACGGAGAACGTCTATGACAGCCCGACCGGCCGCATCCTGCTTGTGCCACAAGGCACGCGGGTGATCGGCCAGTACGACAACAACGTGCAGTTCGGCCAGCGCCGCCTGCTGCTCGTCTGGAACAGGCTCATTCTGCCCAACGGCCGCTCCATCGTGCTGGAGCGCCAGCCCGGCGCGGATGCCGCAGGCTATGCCGGGCTTGAGGACGGCGTTGATTATCACTGGTGGGATCTGGCGAAGGCAGCCGCTCTGTCGACGCTGCTCTCCGTCGGGGCCGAGCTTGCGATCAATGACGAGGACCGCTTGCTCCGCGCGATCCGCAACGGCGGCCAGTACGCCATCAACGACGCGGGGCAACAGATCATCCGCCGCCAGCTCAACGTCTCGCCGGCGCTGACCATCCGGCCGGGCTTTCCGGTCAGGATCGTTGTGACGCGCGATCTTGTCCTCGAGCCCTACAGGGGATGACCATGACCAAGCTGAAACTCGGACCCATCCCCGACGACAAACCCGTGACCGTCAAGCTGGAGCTGCCTGCGACGCTCCATCGCGATCTCGTTCTTTATGCCGAGGTGCTGGCCCGCGATACGCAGCAGCCGCCAACCGATCCCGTGAAACTGATCGTGCCCATGCTGGAGCGATTTATCGCGACGGATCGAGGATTTGCCAAGGCGCGCCGGGAGAGAAAGTTGAAGTGAGAAGCACACTGTGCGAGCCGCGCATCATCCCCGCAGCTTGCCAACCTGTCTCAATGACTCGGCACGAGAAGCCGCAAGTCACCCAGGAAACTCTCAAGCGTCACGATATCTGTTCGGATTCTGGCAGGAAATTTTCCGATCAGAGGCTCCGGCACCACGAGTTGTACATTGGCTTGCGTCATCTCCCGGAACTGCGTCTCCGAAACGCCCTCCTGCAAGGTCAGAAGATGTTTCACCGGAATCCGGTCAGCCTCATTCAGCACCTGCCGCCATCGGTCTCGACACGTGGTCTTGGTGGCAAGCATCCGGAGCCGGGCCGCCGGAAAGTGCGGGTCTCGATAGGCGGCCTGGGAAGGAAACAGGAAATCCGGCCGCTTGCCCGGCTCTGATTGCGGGCCATGTTGAAAATCAGTGCCCTCGCGAAAGCGTTCCTCGATCAGGATTTCACGGGTATGGAGTTCCAATGACCGGCCCGAACGTGCCTTGCGCCGTTGCAGAACGGTTTGAGCGCGGGAGATAAAATCATCCAGGGTCGTAAATCCGGCACGGATCGCAGGAAGTTCCACCGCTTCCTCAACGCTACGGAAAATTTCAAACTCACATTCGCGTCGCCGCAGGAGTCGCTTGTCCGGTGGCGTGCCGAGCTCGGGTCGAAGCTCCACAGTCTTGCGAACAATGTCAGCGCCGGTCGGAAACTGCACCAGCCATTCGGCTGGAATCTCACCCGGTTCTAGCCAGCACCGGGCAGGACCAGTCGCGAAGGGTGGAAACAGCCCGGGTTGCTCGGGAGACCACATAATGAAGCGCCCGGGCTCGACCGGCCCAAAACGCTCCTCGGCAATATCCTCCTCGACACCGTTGCGGCATACCCAGACATGGCAGCGAAGCGCCGCTCCATTTTCGTCCAGCGGGAACGCAAAGACTGTCAGCGCGCCCGTGCTCTCAGCGTCCAGAAGTGCAGAAGCGCCGCCACCGAAATTAGTCAGCCGGGTTTCATCCCTGCCGTTCGACTTTCCCTCAAACCGCTTGGAATTGTAGTAAACCGCCCGCACTTGCCGTACATCCAGATGCGAGTCTACGGCCAGCTCAAACCAGCGATCCGGATTCTTCACATCTGTCCGGTTGATCGTCGGAAAAATGCGGAACAGGAATTCCTTCGGAATATAAGGGCCTGCCTGATGCGTACCGTTGGCGAGCGTGTCATTGCCAGAGAGCCGCTTGACGCAGAGAGCGATGCCAGGTGCACAGAACTCGCCAAGCCATTCCGTCAGATCAGAAACTGCCATTCGCCCCTCCCGCAATCATCTCCTGCCCCGAACCCGCGGCGAGCCAGGCGGACACCCTGTCCAGCATAGTCTCCACCGGCAACCGCTCGCGCCCTTTGAGGGCGCACTCCCAGATCGTCAGCACCCGCCAGCCGGCTCCGACAAGCGCGTCCTCTGTCGCTGCGTCTCGCGCCGCATTGCCCTCGATCTTCGCGCGCCAGAATTCTTGCCTTGTGGCGGGCAGCCTGAACAGGTGGCAGCCGTGTCCATGCCAAAAGCAGCCATGCACGAAGATCACCGCGCGGCGTCCGGGAAACACCAGATCAGGCGAGCCTGGCAACCGTCTATCGTGGAGGCGGAAACGGAAGCCCCGGGCGTGTAGTCCACGCCGCAGGATCATCTCCGGCCGCGTGTCCTTCCCCCGGATACCTGCCATCATCCGGCTTCGGGTTGCGGCATCCACAACGTCAGGCAAGGAGAGGCAGCCGCTTCTGTGTGGGAGCGACATCCTGCGGAGCTTGGGCTGTGATCCACGGCAGCATATGGCGGGCAACCGCTTCGATCACCGGGACCGCGACCGAATTGCCGAACTGTTTGTAAGCCTGTGTATCCGAAACAGGAATAATGAGCTTCGGCTTGCCGGGCTGGTCGAAACCCATGAGACGGGCGCATTCACGCGGTGTCAGGCGGCGCGGATTCTTCCTCCGTCCCCGGTCGATCAGGATTTCCGAGCCATCTTTGTAATAACGTGCAGACAGAGTGCGGGCCACGTCATCCGGCCCAACAAGCCCGAAGCCAAAACCATTCCCAGCGGCTCGGTGCTTCGCGGCGTAGTCTCGTAAATAGCGCCAGAGGTGATCGGTCAGCACATATTTTTGATTCACCCGACCATCCGGGCCGGTATAGGGTCTTTCGGGCGTCTCTGTGCCATCCTCTGGATGCAAGATCGTCTTGAGCTTCGGCCCGTTCAGCGGGGACGGCACGTCCAGATCATCAAACGTAAAATCACATTCCTCGCGAAAGCCAGCAATCAGGATGCGCTCCCGGTGCTGCGGCAAATAGCCCTTGGCGTTAATCACGCGCGGCGTAGGAACGTGATAACCAAGCTCCCGCAACCGTCCCATGATAACCTTGAAGGTGCGGCCGCGATCATGGTTCACAAGGTTCTTCACGTTCTCAAGCAGAAATGCCTTTGGCCGATGCTCGGCAATGATTCTTGCCACATCGAAGAAAAGCGTGCCCTGCGTCTTGTCTGCAAAGCCATGCGCGCGGCCAAGCGCGTTCTTCTTTGACACTCCGGCAATGCTGAAAGGCTGGCAAGGGAAACCGGCAAGAAGCAGATCGTGCTCGGGAATGTCCTTCGCCTTGATCTTCGTTATGTCCCCGGCGATCTCGTGATCGTCATGCGGAAAGTTGGCGCTGTATGTCGTTTTTGCCCAGCGATCCCATTCCGACGTAAAGACGCATTTACCACCGAGGGGTTCAAAGCCCCGGCGAATCCCGCCGATGCCTGCGAACAAGTCTATGAAACGAAATACCGGCTCTTTTGGTTTGGTGACCCCGCGATCACGCACAAGGTCTTCCAGAACTATGAGAGCCGCCTGTCGTGGTGCGGCCTCGCCGCGCTCCCAACGGTAGAGGGTCGCTGGAGAATAACCCACGAGGGGAGCCAACGCCTCCACTGATATGCCAGCCCGTTCGCGAAGTCGGGAAAAGTCAGAACGAGGGATATCCAGCATTGGTGATCCTCTGGGTCATTTTTTATCATAACTAGATTGTATGACACAAATTGCAAGAACAAAAGATGAATAGACACGCAAAATTGGACGGAATGTCTCTTAACTCGGAAGCCGGCGATAAGGATCGGTTGTTGCATGCTATCTGCAACGGAACGGCAGCCATTGCCCGCCGGATGCCGGTCGTCCGGCCGGGGCTTATTGGTCAGGATCGTTGATGAGATTGCCTGACGGACACAGGTGGTGTCTGAATCACGATGAGCACTGCTCGCCAGCGAAACGCGGTAACCGATCCCGTAAAACAGATCGGTACCCGATCCCGGAGCGCTTCATCGCGACCGAGAACGATTTCGAAGGCAGGGCGCGGGGCAGACTAGACGATCAGACATGATCGACAACGTACAGGCGCCATGCTTCGTCGGCATTCAATCTGTTGGTAGAAACGTTGCGGTTTCGGAGACTATCGCCACTCCTGAGATTGAGGCGTAGAGTACAGGAACAGCGAGTTCACATTGAGTGACCGGGTTGGCCACCGTTATCACGGACCTAATCAAGACCATTAGGGGGATCCATGAGCACTTCTGAGCAGCGTACCCGGATGGCAGCCGCGATCCTGAACCTTGAAGCTCGTCGTGACCGGAATGGGCATCTTGCGGTGTATAAACTGCCAAAGGGAGACGGCGGTGGCCGGTACGAAGTCGCCGGAATTAATGAACGGTACAACAAAGATACAGCCGATGCCTTGGTGAGTCTCATACAGCAGCACCGTTTTGAGGAAGCGGAGCGGCTTGCGACGGAGTTTATTGCGCAAGACACTGATCGTGTCAGCGCTTGGACAAGGATACCTGCACTTGAATTCTATCTCCGCGACAGCGTCTTTAATCGCGGACTTGGTGGCGGCGCTCGAATCCTGCAACGCGCGTTAGGTATTAAGGACGATGGCGTAGTTGGACCCAAAACGCAGGAAGCTGGAGCGGTTGCGGAACGGAATGCCGCCGCTTTGCTGATGAAATTACGCGCTGCACGAGAACAATACGAACGAGATGTGGCGCGCCGCGATGAGTCGAGCAAGTTTTGGAAAGGACTTGTGAACCGCTGGAATAGGGCGCTTGAATTCGCAAAGACCTTCCCTATGAGCGAAGTTGCTCGCTCCGCACCCCAGCTGCTTGCGATTGCCCAGGTGCTTGCGCCAGTCGATCCAGTACTGTCAGACGTCGCTGCAGCAGCAGTGGCGCCCAGTACGCTGGTAGCCCTGCGGATCGGGATGAAGGGAGCGCGCGTAGCAGCCTGGCAGAGTTTTCTTCGCGGTCAGGACTTCGATGTAGGGCAGATAGACGGGGAGTTTGGAGAACACACGCGTGATGCCACAAAGGCATTTCAGACAAAATACAAGCTTTCAATTGACGGTGTTGCCGGCCGACAAACCCTTTTAAAGGCTGCCGTGTTGGGGCTGGAATTGATCGAAGAGCCCTCAGAGGACAATACCAGCTCGAACTTTCCGCCGAGGCCCAGTTTCCCACCGCTGGTCACCAACGATCAGCGGGTGGCGCTATTCGGTCGTTACGAATATGTCTCCGCTCCAACAGCAAAAAATCCAGAGGCAATCCGCATTCTCGGAATATGGGAGAAGGACTACATTGTAGACGTTCCGATACCGCAGTTGCGTAAAGCGTTGGGGAGCAAGGCTTCCCAGACGATGCGGTTTCATCGCCTTGCATCAAAGCAGCTTCAAGGCTTATGGGCAGACTGGGAGAAGGAAAACTTGCTCGACCGTATCCTAGTCTATGACGGTTCTTTCGTCCCTCGGTTTGTTCGAGGTAGCCGAACTGTTCTCAGCAATCATGCGTTTGGCAGCGCGTTCGATATAAATGAGCGATACAATAAACTCGGTAAGAGACCAGCCTTGATTGGTGAGAAAGGATCTGTCCGGGAATTGGTGTCGATTGCAAATTATTGGGGGTTCTATTGGGGAGGGCACTACGTCAATCGACAAGATGGAATGCACTTCGAGATTGCATTCCTTAAATGAGAGGTGTTGATCGACGTTGAACTTTACCCCTGTATTTGTCTGTTGCGCTGCCTGCTTTGTCATGGAGCAGATGGTCGGAGATGCTGGTCGCGGAGGCGATTGCAAGGATACGGCGCGGGCGCGTTATCAAGGGCAAGACGATCAAGGAGATCGTCTGCGATCTGAAGCATCACGGAACGCGGTCCGGGAGGTGTTGAGAACCGGGGAGGCCTCGTTCGAGTACGAGCGCCAAGTGCAAACTCACCTTACGGCTCAAGCGACCTTGAGGGGCTTCCTCTCTCGTCTCGCTAGCGCACTAATGCACTCCAGCGCAGGTATGATTTGCCAAAATGCAAGCCGGTACTACCCAGATTCGGATAACTTTAGCGACTGATTTCCATCGGAGTTCGCGTTTCATGATTGCAGCCTTGATCAAAGTACTTGATGGAGGAATGGTTGCTATAGGCAAACAAACTTGCACTATCCTGAAATTCTGAGGAGCATCTTAGATATTTGAGTCTTCGCCTATATTGTCCGCAGGCTTAGTCGTGGAACGAGGTATATGTTAGTTTTCTTAACCGTAGTCGGACTCGTTAGTACAGATGCGCTACGCCGTGCGTGAGCATCATAATTCCAGCGGTTAGCGGAACGACAATAAGCAGATTTGGACCACGAGGGGTTTCCTCCTCGAATTCGCTCTTACCAAAGACCCGGGCGGCAATCCGAATCAATACTGCGGCAATCAAGGAGTAGCACAAGTAGATTATGAAAGTTCGAGGATCAAGGGCTGCTGGATACGATCCAATTTTCGGTGCATTTTTGAACAAAGCATATAGGATATCTTCAGCGCTTCCTTTCCCATATAGCTGAACGATGAAATAGCCGGACGCGAGCAGGATAAGAGTGGCTACCCATTGAAGCATGAGTGTTACCGTCCAAATGCGTACGCAAGTTCGATAAGGTAACCCCTGTCTGACTTGCACAAAGGCTGCCAAGCAGCTAGCTGCGATCATGACGCTGATCGTAAGTAGAGCAATTACAATGGTAGGCGCGGGAGTCGCCCCTATGCCGATCTGCGTCAGAATATAAAATTCTAAAGGAAGAAAAAGCCAAACGAGACGCGAAGCTATTTCCTCAAAGCTTCGACTTGCCACGATGCTTTGAAATGGAAATTCGAGCCAGCCAGCACTTCGAAGTTTTCCACCTTGGGTGTCGCTCATTGTTCTGCCCAATGAACAACGAATCGTCCACGACGGGAGCCGTTCAATTCCCGTAGAATGACAGTTGTCTTACTGGGGGCCCAAGTTTGCGCCTGCTCCATCGCTACAGTATTGCGCTCCCATGCGGCAAGGATTCCGCCCATCTGACCAAAGATCTGTGTCCTAATATTCGATCGGGTGGGCAAGGGAGCTGCAAATCCAAAACAAGTCGGCTGATTTGCCGCTACGTGGGCAATTTCTGAAGAAAGGCCGGAATAGATCGTCGTTACTTCATCGGCTTGTGCCGTCGATGGATTGGTAATGCGTTCGACGAGCAGTGGACCTGCTTCAACTTCTTCAAATCTATAGACATCCTCTAGGGAGCCAATTGTTTCGGAATTATCCGTTCTGCCGGTGCAACTTCCACTTCCGTCTCGTATCGGCATATGAAACTTGTTCGATAGCTCGTCATCACGGCGTTGCTTGGAGGACGAGGCATGATGCCGATAATATCGCTGCAGAGACACGAAGCGGTCGTTACGATTAAATGTTTCAAGTGGGAGACCTCTTGAACATTCGGTGACAATTCCTGGTCGCCAAAGCATCGCTTCATTCGCTTTTGCGGAGTGAGCAATGGTCTGGCTGCGGACCGTCCAAATGGATTCGTTCGGAGTACTCCCACGCCTGAGATAAAACAGGCGCCCATCCGGCACATAACGCAATGTGCTACCATTAACGGGTTTCAAAAGACCTTCCGCATCACGCATATACAGTCCGGGCCGCCCGCTATCCACGAGAGCTTGGCAGGCGACCGCGTCTTGAGGATCCCCGGCCCATATCGAGCTTGCTGAGGTAAGAAGAATTATCAGTGCTAGCCACAATGAGCGACATGTCATGTTTAGCTCCCTAGGTTATCTTCAACCGCTGCTATGAAGCTGGCAATGCTGCTGTCTGCCTGAAATGATTTGTTTCCAATAAGCTTCTCGATACTGTGCTCGCCTAAGGCGCGATAGGCTTCGAATTGAATTTCGCCAAAGAATTGATCGCGAGTACTTTCGTGAGGGAAGTCCCGATGAAGTTCACCGTAGCTGCGCACTGAAGGTGGTTCGCCACCATGATATCCAGGCTTGATATAGAGCAGCTTTCCAGGATGCTTGGGTAATTCCGGATAAATAATGTCGGCAACAACGCCGATCGGATCATTCGGAGACTGCGATTTGATTCTGCAACGAAGGCGCTCTAGGCCGTGGAATTTGAGTTGGACGCCGAGGTCGATGGAGGCCTTGCGTTCAAGATTGCCCAAATCCTCAAAAATATAGTCACCGTCGCAGCCAGCATCACTGATGACAATGTAGTGACAACGGCGGCGCAGCATCTCGTAAGCTCCGAGATTTTCGAAGTGTCCTCCATCTGATAAATAGACATACGACCGTTCCTCGCTGGTTAAACCCAACGCTTCTTCGATGAGAGGCCAGACGGCAATGGTGGGACCTGACCGGTGAATTCTAGCGGCGCCAGCCGGTCCGGGATTGGCGAACCATCCTCCCAGACGAACGTTGAGCATAGTCAGCAGCAGACTCAATGCCGGAGAAGAATGGTAGCCCATATTTGGGCTGGCAGCCGCACCCGACAGAGCCATGGCGGTACCTAGCGAAAGTCCCTTGGCATTTGGATCTGTTTTACGCCCTCGTGCATATTCCCTTGCTTTGCGGAAGCCGCCGATCCTTTGAACATCTTTGCAATCCACCCAAGGCAGGTTTCCTGAACCCACGTATCGTGCGGTTGCCACAAATGGGAGCGCTTTCCGCTCCTGCCAAGCGAGTTCGCGACCTCTCAAGATATTCAACGACATATTGATGTAGAGGAGTTGAGGTGGAGTGTCCCTTAGCAATGAGGTTTGCGGCCATAATTCGTGCAGGCTTATGTTATCGCGATCATCAAAGTCCGTTTCAGGATTTGGCTCTCGATCAAAGTTCGATGCCCCCAGAAATGTACGAACTAGGCGATTACGATACACGCCATGCAAGGAAAAACGATTGATATTGACAACCAGCGAGAACAGGGCGCCGACGATCAGACTGAAGAAAGTTATCCAGACGAAGTGTTTCCAAGGCCAGCTATCAAATGGCTCAATGGAACTAGGAACGAGGTGTTTGGCGCCGCCAGCGATATCTATCGCCCAAGAAATCAGGGAGGCGACGAAAATAGCAAAGACGGGTACTGCGATTGCAAGGATCGTCGCGATTGAATAGTCTGCCAATGTCTTGTGGACAGTATCTTTCACAATCGCCACCGTCCGTGGAGTTTTTCCGAGCAGGGCGATCACGAGTCCGGCAAAACTCCCAGATGCCAATATCGAAGGCGTGCCGAACCCAGGAAGTTCCTGTTGTATTTTGAATATCGCCAGAGGGCCGAAAAGAACGGTTCCTACTGAAAGAGCCCATGTCGCAGCGGTAAATGCGTGTCGACCACCAGATCGCGCCAGCCACTCTCTTTCTGCATCGCCCCATGGAGAATAACTGGTCAAGCCAGTGTAAAGCAATTCGCCTACGAACAATGCGAAAAGGACTAAGGTCGGGCCCAGCGTTATGAAAGTTAGTGTAACGTAGTCGCTGGGTCGGCCAGTCACTGCCAAGTGAAGAATTGTTGCTAGTGCGACTCCGACGATCGCGCCCGAGCAAATGAAGGCGATAGCTGCCATTACTACATGTTTGGCGAGAGCCCCGCGTTTTGCGGCCTTGGCAATGTCTGTTGCGACGGAGGCAGTATGCTTGGGATCCGGTGAGAGGCTTGCGAAATAGAACGCAAAGAGCCAAGCTAGAGCTGCAAGTATGCTTCCAGCAGTAGCGTAGCTTATCGTTAGGCTTGACCACGATATTGGACGCATTTGCACGGAGTAGCCAGCTAGCGCTGCCATCGTCGCGCAAATTGCCCCGAGAAGCATCGGAACGAGTTCGGTCGCGGCAAAAGGGAGGACGCTCTTGCCGCGTGCTTCCCATCCAGGACGTTGTAGAAGCGAGTCAAAAAGCGCCAAACCTACAAACATCATCGCAAGAGCGACAAGCATTCCCGTCCATCCAGCAGGAATGCTCCAGCTCACCACGGCAAGTACTTTGATGGCAAGGATACCTAAGACAAGGACAGGAAGCAGGACCAGCCAATTGAGCAGCAAATTTCGCAGGTACAGCGTTGCTAATGACAGCGCGTCAGTCGAGAATAGGCCGGCACGGGGAGCGAGATACCTGCTGTAGCGAGACAGATGGACAAGGGGAGATTGTCGTCCCGCCGAGCGGTCAGATTGAATTTCCTTTGAGACGGTGTCGTAACCTTTCCTCTGTACCCACGTCGTCAACCAGCTTCCGATATAGCCGCCGCCAGAGACAGTCGAGAGGCGGTCAAATTTATGCAGGAGTTGGTGCTTGGCGAGGCCCTGTAGTACGCCAAGCGCAAATGCTGCGCTGCGTATGCCCCCGCCTGAGAGGCAAAGTGCTGTCAGATCCCATTGGTGGGCTCGTAGAAGATACTGATTCGGCGCGTTGTCGTTGTTTATGAGAGCAGGCTTTCGCGGGTAATCGTAGAGGAATGTATCTGCGACTGAACCATAAGCCTGAATAAGCTGACTCCTTTCGAGCACGTCTTCGTGCTCGATCAGCAAAATATTCAACAGATCTTCAGGATAATCTTCGGCCCGCTTGGCCCGCGCGCCTTCGCGAGTATTGTAACGATCTGCGGCTGCCCATTCTGATTCCATGAGGCCCACAACAAAATCGAGAGACATTGAAAACGCGCAAAATATACCGTCTACTCTAGGTTGTTCAGGTGCCGAGTCAATCGCGACTACAAAATTCTCTAATCCGAATCCCGTGATCCCAGAGTCCTCAATAGCTAGGCTCAGGATCCATTGATCAGAGCTAAAAGATGACGGTGGCAGTGATGCAGATGGCGAACATGACGGTGTGGGCTCATCGGTCGTACCGCGTGTGGATGCGCCGCCAATTCCTAAGCTTGCCGAACATGTGCTCGATCTTGTGCCGCTGGCGATAGAAGACCCGATCGTGTTCGATCGGGTTTTGCGATTGACTTCAACGGGATGTAGGCCGTGATGCCGCGCTCGGAGAGAGCCCGGCGAAACCAGCCAGCGTGTAGCGAGTATAGCTTCAGCACAAGCAATCAGGCAGCAAATCGGCCATACGAACGTCGAAAATGCGGTATGCTATCTCGGCGTCGACATCGACGATGCACTGACCTTATCCGAGAGAACCGAAATCTGAGCAATCGTCGGGCATCTCGGTTGACTCGGAGAGCAGGCGCAATGAAATGAACCAACGGCAGCTACCGCGGCCCCAATCACAGAGGCCGAAGGGCGGCAATTGGCCGAAAGCCGATGCAACGACCGATCGCCTTAGATGCTTTGCCAAGCGTGCCGATATGAACCGGCCGCCAGGTATGAGTCGTAGCGGCCACCAACAATTGTGAATGCCCGAGCATTTCGGCGCGGGATATTGTGGTACAAACGGCAGCAATTTGCGGTGAGAGGTATCTCATATTGTGCAAATGAGAACCCTCTCTTTATCGTGCTGTAGAGGGTTTATCGGCGGATGCCGCGCGTGATGCCCTAGAATACTGTGCGGTAATCGGCGGCGAAGTGCGGAGCGCGAGGGATTCGAGCTGGTTCGTTGACGTGATGTTACGGAATTAACGGAGCCAAATGGCCGCTTCCAATGGGTGTCGGGATCGGTAGCGGCACCTCCCCGTGACCGAATATCCTGCTGATAAGACAGCATCAATTCTAAAGCGCCCATCGGGACGGCCTTTAGCTTTTTGAGAATCGCCACCGAGTCGCCACCGGCGTGAGCTTCCTCATGCGCTTCGTTAATAGTGGCGGAAGATTCCAAAATGAAACTTATCTGCCCGGCGGCTTTCTGGCGCTACGCGCGGATGGCTGACATCCCCGGCCTGACGTCCGCATGAAGGTATACAATCGCCCTGCAACAATGAGGTAGCTCTCCCAGCTTTGCCTCAAAGCAACTATTCGATCCGGGTTTTCTGCGCGGCTCCGAACGGAGAAATCGTGTGGCGAGGTGGCAACAAGCCATTCCTCGACTCACCAGACGCGCTCTTTCTCGAGAGGGTGGGAGCGTCGCGCCACTATGTCGGGGAGATGAACGGCCTTCATGCTCCTCGGGCGAACGCTCAGCGGGTAAGCACGGCTACCGCGGCTTGAAGCTTCTTACGGATGATCTCTGAGCCGGAATATGCCTGATCATCGATCGAGAGATGGCCAAGCACCTGAGATGCGCGATTCAACTGGAAAACGAGGGCC
>CAZOOO010000086.1:0-12252 GCA_964581435.1 uncultured Hyphomicrobiales bacterium
GCGAAGGCCTGACGCGAGCGACCGAAGTCGCGATCCTCAACGCCAACTATATCGCGCAGCGGCTCGACCCGCATTTCCCGGTGCTGTACCGCAATGTGAAAGGCCGGGTCGCGCACGAATGCATCATCGATCCCCGCGCGCTGAAAACCAAAACCGGCGTCACCGTGGACGACATTGCCAAACGGCTGATCGACTACGGCTTCCATGCCCCGACCATGAGCTTTCCGGTGCCGGGTACGCTGATGATCGAGCCGACCGAATCGGAGACAAAGGCGGAACTCGACCGGTTCTGCGACGCCATGATCGCGATCCGGCACGAGATCGCGGAGATCGAGGCCGGACACTGGAGCGTCGAGTCTTCGCCGCTGCGCCACGCGCCGCATACGGTGCATGACATCGCCGACGACGCCTGGTCGCGACCCTATAGCCGAGCCCAGGGCTGCTTCCCGTTCGCGACCTCGCGGTCGGATAAATACTGGTGCCCGGTCGGACGGGTCGACAACGCCTACGGCGACCGCAATCTCGTCTGTTCCTGTCCGCCCACGGAAGACTACGCGCAAGCCGCGGAATAGAAGAAGAGTAGAAGATCACGGGCGTGTCCCAACTCCGCGTTCCCTTCCCTAACCCCCTTTGGGAGGGGGCAAGATGGATGATCCACTTCTGTTGACCACGCATTTAGAGCATTTTCGCTTCTGATTGAATCAGAAGCGACGCTCTGACGCGAACCGGTGTCCACTTCGCTCGAAAACGCTATAGGCCGCTCGGCACCTTGTCCCTTGCGCAAGGCAGGGACAAAGCGAAATTGTCCGGCCGACGCGGATCAACCATGCAGGAACAAGTCGGACGCTGGGGATGTCGGCAACTCAACATCCACAGCGCCCGTCTCTTCCAAGAGGCACGACATAGATTTCCACGAAGGATTCCCGTCTTCGCGGATCGCGCCGACCCGACTCACACGAGCCCTGGAAACTCACCTCAGTCGGCCGACCAAAGCGTTCACGACCGCAGAATGTTCTCCGGCCTGCCCGGACATGCCCCGATCTGGACGTGGGAAACGAAAGACTCAATCTTCCGTCGCCTGGTCATCATCGGTCTCCCGCTCGGGGCTGCCGGCCAGAATCTGTTCGGCGATCAGCCCTGAATTCTGCCGGATAGCCATCTCGATCTTGGCCGTAATGTCGGGATTGGCCCGCAAGAACGCTTTCGCGTTTTCCCGGCCCTGCCCCATACGCTGACTGTCATAAGAGAACCAGGCACCGGACTTTTCAACGATTCCGGCCTTGACGCCGAGATCGAGAATCTCGCCCATCTTGGAGATGCCTTCGCCATACATGATGTCGAACTCGACCTGCTTGAAAGGCGGCGCCAGCTTGTTCTTCACGACCTTGACACGAGTCTGGTTGCCGACGACCTCGTCGCGTTCCTTGATCGCGCCGATACGGCGGATGTCGAGACGCACGGAGGCATAGAACTTCAGCGCGTTGCCGCCGGTTGTGGTCTCCGGCGAACCGTACATCACCCCGATCTTCATGCGGATCTGGTTGATGAAGATCACCATGGTGTTGGACTTGTTGATCGAAGCGGTGAGCTTGCGCAGCGCCTGACTCATCAGCCGCGCCTGTAGTCCCGGCAGCGCGTCACCCATCTCGCCCTCGAGTTCGGCGCGCGGCACCAATGCCGCAACCGAGTCGATAATCAACACATCCACGGCGCCCGAGCGCACCAGCGTATCGGCGATTTCCAGCGCCTGCTCGCCGTGATCAGGCTGCGATATCAGAAGGTCGTCGACATTGACGCCGAGCTTGCGGGCATAGACCGGATCAAGCGCATGCTCGGCGTCGATGAAGGCGCAAATGCCACCTTTTTTTTGCGCCTCGGCGACCGCATGCAGCGCCAGCGTCGTCTTGCCCGAGGACTCAGGACCGTAGACCTCCACGATGCGTCCCTTGGGCAGGCCGCCGACGCCGAGCGCTATATCAAGCCCGAGCGAGCCCGAGGAGACGACCTCCACATCCATGGACTTGTCGTTCTTGCCCAGCTTCATCACCGAGCCCTTGCCGAACTGGCGTTCGATCTGTGACAGCGCGGCGGACAAGGCCTTGGACTTATCCATGGAAGATCCTTCGACGATGCGCAGGGCAGCTTGGGACATAGGCCGGGTTCCTTATGAACGGGATTCGCGAGCGGGACAATGAATGACGGCGTAATTGATCCGATGCATCGTGTACCCTATTTGTTCCAAGTTCGCAATATGTTCTTTTTGAACTTCGGGTACTGGCCGAAATAGGCCAGCCTTGATTTGAAAACAGGCCACTCACGCCTTGCCCCCGTTGATTACCGTGAACTTCCTCCGCCGATCCGGGGGTGTTTCAGTCGGCAAAGCGGGAGCTATAGCAAGCGCGGCGTCCACAAGCTGTCCGATGCTCCAAGCCCGATCCGCAACGCCAACGGCACTCGCTGGCGTCGTGCGCAGGGCTTCATGAACGCGGCACAGATTGTAGTGTGCGACGTACAGCGCGACCGCTGCAACGTGATTATCAAGCTTCTTTGAAAAGCCATTGGTGAGACGAGTGAAACGGCGGCTACCCATGCGCAGTGAAAGGTTCTGCCGTTCAACGTAGGAAGTCGAAACGTATTGCTCCGGGTCGCCTGATATTACGTCGCGGCTTACAGCTACTACGGCGGCGGGGGAGTACCGGCCCTGCGCTTCCTTTACGAGGTGCGTTACCGAGTAGGTCTTTACGATGACACCATGCGAGGCGCGGGCACCGAATGAATCGCGGATCGCCATGCGGTAGGGGTGGAAGCCGTCCGTCGAAATCTCAGGCTGGCCGATGACGCGGCTGCGCAGGTCGTGCAGGAAATCCATCGTGCTTTCGGTATTCCGCTTGCCAACGCCCCAGCTAATGATCGCCTTTTGCGTTCCGGCCATGCCGATGAAGATGTACTGGTCGCCCTTCGCCGCGATCTCGTGCTTTTTGACGTTCTTCTGTTTCTTGCCGACGAACGACCACGCTTCGTCAAGCTCAAGCCTTTCGGTGCGAACGCCAACCATCATCCGGTCGTGAAGCTCCATGCAACCCATGCCGACGCGATAGGCGAGGCTGCCAACGGTGCCACGGTTGACGCCGGTGAGGCGCGCAGCGGTACGGATGCCAACGCCTTCGCAAAGGGCGGTAATGACTTCAATCTGCTTTTCGCGGGGGAGTACGTTCACGAAGCTCATCCTTCAGGTGAAGGGATGGCTTCAGCGAGACTCTAGCAAAAACGCCTTGCAGAGCGTATATTTGCTGGATGGTCATTCGCGTCGGGCTCATCCCCGGGGCGGTGATCGGGATCGTCAGGGTTGCAGCCCGGGCGGTCCCACGAAATTCGATCCTTGGCGGCCCCGCCGGGATTCGGACCCGGACCTCTCGGCCTGTAAGAGCGAGCGTCCTACCGTTAGACTAAGGGGCATTAGAGCCGATTAGAGGGCCATTACCTTTCCTTGTCAGGGGAGCGGGGTAGTGGCCCTTTCCTATGTGTCACAGCCTCAGCGTCGGTCGGGATTACGCTGGGACTCTGGCCGTCTTCTCATGCTTGCCTCCGTTAAGGTGGGACTAACCTAAGCGGCAGGAGTAATGGCGTCAAGTAAAAAGAGTAATTGATTGCTAGCCTGTGGAAGTTATGGTAGAGCATGCTCCATGCCAACCTAGGAGCAATCCCATGAATGCGCCACCGAAGTCAATTCGCAGCCCTTCTTACCCCAGCATGGCGCTCCGTCATGCCGTTGAAGCCATTGGTAAGATTGAAAAAAACTATCGATCATCCCCCATTGATCGGCTCAACGCCGCAAGGTTGATTGGCTATTCCAGCTTGAGCGGCCCCGCGAATAAGGCCCTTGCGGGCCTGGCTGCTTACGGGTTACTTGCCCGGGCGGGGAAAGGAGAAGCTCGCGTCACGGAGCGCGCGCGCGACATCCTGCATGCCGATTCGACGGCGCAGCGAAATGCCCGGCTCGTCGATGCGGCGATGGAACCATCACTATTCCGAGAACTTCGCGAGCGATTCGACGGTATCGCCATCCCGCCGGAGGACGGGGTTGTTACCTATTTGAACCGGCAGGGCTTCAATCCCAATGCAGTGCGTCCCGCCGCAAAAGCATTCCTCGAAACGATGAGCTATCTAGAGGAATTGGGCGCAACCGAAAGTCATGGAGTGACTGGCGGGGATGAGCGAGAATCCGGCAACGAACAAAATCAGCCGGAGTTCGCTGCCGTGACACCACAAGACCAACCGATCAAACAGCCATCAGCACCAAAGCCTGGGATGTTGCAGGAGACGTTTAATCTAGAAGAGGGGCCAGTGACGCTCACGTTCCCGGCCAATCTGTCGGGCTTTAGCTACCAAGACCTAGAGGACCACTTGAAGTTGTTTTTGCGCAAAGCGAAACGACGGTCGGGAAGTCAAGAACGCGAAGAACATGGACAAGAACCGCAATGATAGAGGCCGCCCACTGAGGCGCCCTTGGAGAAACGTGTTGAAGACATTTGCTACAGCTTTGCTCCTTTTGGTCCAATTTGGCTCGGGCGCTTCTGCTCAATGGAATACAACTGGCGAAGAAATAAAAATCCATTGTAGAGAAGCGCTACTGGCAACAGATAAGGGCAACGTTTCCATCTCCGGTTTTGGGGGTGGTCTATGTATTGGCATGCTAAGCACCGCAATGACTTTTGCAGCGTTCATGGTTCCTCAGCATATGAGGGTATGCCTTCCGAAAGATGCTACCCCAAACAAGGCGAATATCATCTTCCTTAAATTCTTGGATGATCATCCCGAGCGTATTAAGGAGCCCTCGCTTATTCTCGCTATCGAGAGTTTTCGGACATCCTGGCGATGCCCTGGCCAAATCAGGCCACTCCCAAAATCAAACTAGGCCACTAAGGGGCGAAATAGGCCAGTACCGAACTTCGGGTACTCATTTCGGCCCGTATCCCGCAGCGCGTCTGCTGCATTGCACAAAATTACGGCACCATCTGCTTCCATACCGAGCGAATCATGCTTGGACATTCTTGCGAGCGATCGATCTCGGCGGTGATCTGTATGGTAAGAGGCCTGCATCAGCAGGATTGGCACAGGTCTTGCGTAATCATCCGCGACGGCTCTCGCTATCCAAGGACGACGGAGCAAGATCGAAATGAACAAAAAAGAGAAGCTCGTCATCGTCGGCGCGGGTATGGCCTCCGGACGCATGCTCGAGCATCTGTTCGAAGCCGACCGTGAACGTTTCGACATCACCCTTTTCGGAGCAGAGCCGCGCGGGAATTACAACCGCATCATGCTGTCGCCGGTGCTGGCAGGCGAGAAGTCATTCGATCAGATCGTCACGCATGATGCGGCCTGGTATGATGCCCATCAGATCGAATGCCGCTTCGGCGAGACGATTACGCGCATCGATCGCGCGGCGAAGATGGTGCGCTCGGCAAGCAGCGAAACTCCTTATGACAAGCTCGTGATCGCGACCGGGTCCGCTCCGTTCATGATCCCGGTCGCCGGGAGGGACTTGCCCGGCGTTATGGCGTTTCGCGATTATGACGATGTCCAGGCGATGGTCGCCGCAGCCAGGAAAAAGAACGCCAAGGCTGTCGTCATCGGCGGCGGCCTGCTCGGACTGGAGGCCGCGGCGGCGCTCAGGCTACACGGCATGGAAGTGGTGGTCCTTCATCTGATGGGCCATCTGATGGAGCGTCAGCTGGACGCGGCGGCGGGCTATCTCCTGCAGAAGGAGTTGGAGAGCCGCGGCATCAAAATTCATTGCAGGGCGCAGACCAGCGCGATCCTCGGCCGCGGGCGCACCGAGGCGGTGCTGCTCGATGACAGCACCCTTTATCCGGCAGATATCGTCGTGATGGCGGCCGGCATTCGTCCCGAAGCCCGGATCGCGACCGATGCGGGCCTCCATGTCGAGCGCGGCATCGTCGTGGACGACCGGATGCTGACGTCTGATAAGAACATTCTCGCCCTCGGAGAGTGCTGCGAGCACAACAACATTTGCTACGGCCTCGTCGCGCCGCTCTATGACATGGCCAAGGTTGCGGCGAAGACTCTGACAGGAGTTGAAGCGACGTTCCGCAGCGTCGAAACGGCGACCCAGCTGAAGGTGACCGGCGTGAGCCTCTACTCGGCGGGCGACTTCGCCGACGCGCCTGATCGGGAAGATATCGTGCTGCGGAATTCGGGCGCGGGGACCTATAAGCGGCTCGTGCTGAAGGACAACCGCATTGTCGGCGTGGTGCTTTACGGCGAGACCGCCGACGGCGCCTCGTATTTCGATATGCTGCGCAAGGGGACGGATGTCTCGGAGATGCGCGAGACGCTGATCTTCGGTCAATCACGTCAGGGAAGCGCGTCCCTCGACCCGATGGCGGCGGTCGCAGCCTTGCCGGATGATGCGGAGATCTGCGGTTGCAACGGCGTTTGCAAGGGCGCGATCGTCTCGGCCATCATCGCCAGGGATCTGACATCGCTCGACGACGTACGCGCCCACACCAAGGCGTCCGCCTCCTGCGGCTCCTGCACGGGTCTCGTCGAGCAACTCATGACACTGACGCTCGGTGACAAGTACAGTCCCGACGCGGTCCAGCCGGTGTGTGGTTGCACCACGCTCGGACATGGCGATGTCCGGCGGCTGATCAAGGCGAAAGGTCTGAAGACCATTCCCGCCGTGATGCAGGAGCTGGAATGGAAGACCTCATGCGGCTGCGCGAAGTGCCGGCCGGCGCTCAACTACTATCTCGTCTGCGACTGGCCGGACGAATATGCCGATGACTACCAGTCGCGTTTCGTCAACGAGCGGGTCCATGCCAACATTCAGAAGGACGGAACCTATTCGGTCGTGCCGCGCATGTGGGGCGGCGTCACCAGCGCGAAGGAACTGCGCGCCATCGCCGACGTCGTCGATAAATTCCACATTCCCACCGTGAAGGTCACGGGCGGCCAGCGCATCGACATGCTGGGCGTCAGGAAGGAAGACCTGCCCGCGGTGTGGGCCGATCTCGGCAAAGCCGGCTTCATCTCGGGTCATGCCTATGCCAAGGGTCTGCGTACGGTCAAAACCTGCGTCGGATCGGACTGGTGCCGTTTCGGCACGCAGGATTCGACCGGGCTCGGCATCCGCATCGAGAAATTCATGTGGGGCTCGTGGACTCCTGCCAAGGTCAAGATGGCGGTCTCGGGTTGTCCGCGCAACTGCGCCGAGTCGACCTGCAAGGATGTCGGCGTGATCTGCGTCGACTCCGGCTATGAGATCCATTTCGCCGGCGCGGCGGGCCTCGACATCAAGGGCACGGAGGTTCTGGGTGTCGTAAAGACTGAGGATGAAGCGCTGGAGCATATCGTAGCGCTCGTCCAGATGTACCGCGAGCAGGCCTACTATCTCGAGCGCATCTACAAATGGGCGAAGCGCGTCGGCCTTGACGAGATCCGCCGCCAGATTCTGGAGGACCCCCAGAAGCGCAATGACTATTTCGGTCGCTTCGACTTCAGTCGGAAATTCGCCCAGGTCGATCCGTGGTCTGAACGCGTGTCTGGCAAGGACAAGCATGAATTCCGGCCGATGGCGACTATCGGTTTTCCGGTTGCGGCGGGGGGAGCACGATGAGCTGGATTGCGATTGGCCAAACGGCGGATATCCCTCTTCGCGGCGCGCGCTGCGTGGCGACGCCTCAAGGGCGGATTGCGGTGTTCCGCACTATCGAGAATCGCTTCTTCGCTATCGAGGACCGCTGTCCACACAAGGGAGGCCCGCTTAGCCAGGGGATCGTGCACGGCGCTCAGGTCACCTGTCCGCTGCATAGCTGGGTCATCTCGCTCGAGACAGGCATGGCTGTTGGGGCCGACGAGGGTTCTGTACGCACCTTTGCGCTGAAGGTGGAGGGCGGAAAGCTCCTGATCTCCTCAGAAGCACTCGTCAGCATGACCGCATGACGCGAAGAGATTTTGCTGAGCAGCGTCAGATACTCCGTTCGACCGGGAGAGCGTGAACTCGACTCCTCGCGCTCCAGCCAACCCGTCCGCTCATTCTTGAACCTCTGAAGACCCGAAAAAGTCACCATATGGGGCTTTTATGTCTTCGGCGTTCCTCCTGACGAAGCTCAGGTCGAGACTATTGACCGCGACTGGGTGCACCCTGGTTGTAGATCGCGTGTTGCTGGAGGAACGTCATATGCCATTCTACGTTCGCGTATCCGCTAAGACGGCTGTGAACCGACCACAAATGCATGGGACGGGGGTGAATTGGTTTCAAAAGCAAAGGACAAGCAATGACCGTCGCCAAGAACACGATCTGTCTATGGTACGACAAGGACGCCGAGACTGCAGCCCGGTTTTACGCCGAGACTTTTCCTGACAGCTCGGTGAGTGCCATCCACCGTGCTCCCAGCGATTACCCATCCGGTAAGGCTGGCGACGTGCTGACAGTCGAATTCACAGTGGCCGGTATCCCCTGTCTGGGGCTCAATGGCGGACCTGCGTTCAAGCATAACGAAGCCTTCTCATTCCAGATCGCCACGGACGATCAGCAAGAAACCGACCGCTACTGGAACGCCATCGTCGGCAATGGCGGTCAGGAAAGTGCTTGCGGTTGGTGCAAGGACAAATGGGGCATCTCCTGGCAGATCACGCCGCGCGTACTGATCGAGGCGCTAGCTGCCGGCGGCGCTGAAGCAAAACGCGCGTTTGATGCGATGATGCATATGAAGAAAATCGATGTTGCCGCGATCAAGGCGGCTAGGGGCGGTTGATGGTCCTACGGAGACCTTGCATCACTGGTTTTGACCGCAAGGGGACCGGCTCATTCCAGCCACCACTCATTCGACGTGCCCATGCCCTCAATGAGATGCCAGCGCCTGATCCGCTCCGGCGTCAGGGACGCATAGAACCGCTCCCACGCGGTCCTGAACTCGTCCTTCGCGGCCTCAAGGCTAGCAGCCGTGCCGCTGCACCACGGCGGGATAGGAAGAGGCGGATTGATGCGCCACTCCCACGCGGCGACACCCTGCCGTGACCGTTCCCCCGCAAGCCTGATCCGACCGACCGATCGGCCGTCGTGGATCACGCAATAGTCGTCTGTCAACTTGTCGCCGGCGTTGAGAGTAGGGCGGAGGGAAAGGTCCATGGCCCGAATCTAGGGCGAACGTCCCGGAATCATAGGGCTGGAACCGCCATCAGGAAGCTGGTTGAGTCATTTATCCCGCTCAAATCCCACGACAGCGTCCAGGTTTTCCGGAGCCAGCTTTTCTTCTGCAACCCAACCATCGCCTTCGCGCCTAAAATCACCGGGGTGGACATTTTTGGCGTTGAGAGGTTCAAAGTCTGCCGGGAGCGTCCCGACACGACGACCGTGGTGCATAACTGGGACACGTTCGATACCCAGCCATTGGATGAGATTATCCGCTCCAAATTGCGCCACAGCGTTTTCATCGAGCGTCACGTAACGACCGTCGTCTAACTGATACGTGATGGTCCCGCGTCTTTGGTCTTCTTTTTCGATCCTTTTCATCTTTCCATCCTGCCTGAATGCATCAGGACTAAACCGCAATGAGGGTGGAAAGTTCTCGCAATATTCGGGTTTTCAGATGAGCTTCATTCCTATCAGTAGGTCGCGTTTCGGCAATCACCGTCAAGGCGGGAATGCGTTCAGGAATAAAAAGGCCTGGATTGTCCCGCCTTTTCGATCTCTTCGTCGACAACTTTTTTAAGCAGGTAGAGCGCGGTTTCCTCGTACGATAAGTCCGGCAATTTCTTGATCGCCGGCACCGCAGCCGTGAAGTTCTCAGGAAACAGTCGGACTAAATCGTCACTTTTGTCGGCTTCATAGTCTGCCGAGTATATCCGTCTTTTTCCCCGGTATTTGATGAAGCCAGTGATCTGGTCTTCGTTGGTCATGGTCGTACCTTCCGTTCGGCTTGTCCCGGATCAATAATAGCCTCCCTCTCTTGGTGATCTCAATGGCGTTTGCTCGGTTGGCGATCATTGATCGTGGGATGCCGACGCTTGCACTGCAGCTAACTACGGCTCTATCAAAGCGGCCGTCGGCGTTTCGTGCAGACGGACGGCAGGGCACCTCAAGCCGGCACTCACCTCGAACGGGATCCCGCGGGGAAGTTCGGGAGTCTCCATTCGAAGCAAGGGTCTTAAGGTTCAAGCAAGCGCGAGCGGGCCCGGCAGCCCGCCGGATCGATCACCTAGTCAATGATCTCGACCACGCTATGCGTCCGCGGATCGACCAGCACGGTTTGGTCGTTCACAACGGTGTATCGATAGTGCGGCGCACCATATTCGGCAGGCACCTCGTAGTAGGTGAGGCCGCTATCTGGCAGGACGACGCCAACATGCACCGGTTCACGATAATGAAATGAAGGATGGTGCTGCTCGACCACGTATTGCCGGAAGCGCGGACGCTGATCGATGCCGAGCACGCCGGCTACACCGCCAGTAACGGCCCCGACGGCCCCACCGACCACGGCACCGACCGGACCCGCTGCTCGATCACCTTCGCGCGCGCCATGTTCCATGCCTCCAATCACACCCTGGGCCATGACCGATGCGGGCAATATCAACGCAACTGAAATCGCTGCGGCTCTGATCAACGAACGGGCCATAAATTTTTCCTCCGACCTTTAAACACGGGGAGCAAAGTCGGAGATCGTCGTTTTCGTTCCACCGATCCGAGCTCAAAAATGGCTCGAAAAAAGGCGTTCGTTTGGAACGAAACCTGGGGTCTTCTGCGAGTTGATGGGGAAGGTCATCACTCGCAGACAGGCCATGAGTGGCATGTTGAGCTCATTCCAATCCTAGGATTCGCAGACGGCCCGCGTGCCTTGGTTGGCTCACACTCCGCTTCGGCATCAGCCGACTAACGGAATGGGTGACGTGAACTGGCCGCGCTACAATTCGCGCGACCAGTAGATCAATGTCGATGAGTCCGCCCGCCTACCTCTTGTTTCTCTTCTTCTTCTTATGTTTCGTCGTATGATACTGTTTCGTATGATAGCCGTCTGTGTCGGACACATGCGGTGTTTGGGACCTGCTTACTCCCCTGGCGGTGCTGGCTCCGTGCTCCGCGACGGTGGGCACTCCGCTCCGCGGATGAGCGCCACCGTCGACATTGTCGGCCAACGAAGCGGAAGCCGAACCAAAAGCCAGCCCGATGCCCAGGGCAGCTACTGCAATTGCGTTTTTCATTATTCACTCCAATGTTGGTATCGCAGGAAATATATAGCTTGGACCGCGGCGTTCCAGATAGGGTGCATATTTAGGCTGTCGCTGAACATCAACGGCCCAGTCGCGTGGACCTGTCCGGGTATCTGCTGCGGCTGTGAAATGGCATACCAACAGCTCCGTTTACCAATCGGATATCAACGGGAATGGAGGGGGATTGCCACTCAGCGATGTGGGAAGTGTCCGTGTATTTGTTGATCAGATCGGACCTGAGCGAACGATAGCGGAGAAGCTTCTGTTGCTCTGGCCGGAAACGAATTATTTGATAACTATCTGATGATATTTGATTATTATTTATAATAACCTTCCGTCTGGCTGGCGACGACAATGCAAAAGAGGGCCAGCAACGGACGCTACGGATTCCCAGATTTCATTTAGAGCCTGATATCGGTCAAGCCACTCAGCTCGCTTTCGGCTTTGAGGCGGCTGCAGTTCTCGGGCGCTTGGCTCAGCGTGAGTGATCGCGTGTGGCCACGCCCTTCGCCTTCTTCTTCAGGCCGGTCTCCTTGGCGTCCGATGCCGCCTGTTTTGTACCGCCGCTATGCTTCGCATATTCCTGGCCGTCGACCGGTGCGACATGCGGCGGGTCCCTGCCGAGATATGGGCGCCCGATTCCGAACTCCTTCCCGTGCGCATCAACCCACTTCCAGAATTTTTCCGAGGAAGCAAATCGCTGGTTGCGCGTTCCGCCTTCGACGCTCACCACATCGGCCGCGAGCCCATGCCCATAACCACCGCGCAAGCTGCCGCCATGATACGACCTGTTGCTCGCCGCCTTGAGGCCGCTTGCGATCGATTGGCGGTAGTCGTCACGGAATGCGCTGGTGATGCCGGGCGAAAGCCCGGCTGCCTCCGCCGCATGAAACATACGAAACAATTTTAGTTTGAAGCTCCGGTCCATGCCGCCGATCACATAGTCCATCATGGACATGCCGACGCGTTCCGCCGCCTTGGGATCCTTCCATCCGAAATTTTGATCGACAAGCTTGGTGA
>CAZOOO010000087.1:0-12154 GCA_964581435.1 uncultured Hyphomicrobiales bacterium
TGACAACTCCGCGGTCACCTGTCCGCCGGAGTGGGGACTGACGCGCCATGGCCACCGCTCTGACCAAGATCGCCGATCACACCGAAGCCACGCCGTTCGTCGTCCGCGCCGAACGCCCTGCCGACGTCGCAGCGCGCGAAGCGTTGCTCGATGCGAGCTTCGGCATCGGCCGCAGCGCGCGGACCTGCCAGCGCCTGCGTGACGGACGGGAACCGGCCGAAGGCCTTGCTTTGGCGGCGGTTGCCAAACGCACGCTGATCGGAACCGTGCGGCTATGGCACGTCAGCGCCGGGGGCGTCCCCGCGCTGGCGCTCGGCCCACTCGCGGTTGCCGAGTCCCATCGCAACCTTGGCGTCGGCGCCGCATTGATGAAGCGCGCGCTCGATCTTGCGCAGGCGCGCGGCCATGGCGCCGTAATCCTGCTCGGCGATGCGCCGTATTACGCGCGCTTCGGTTTCTCGCCGTTCAGAACCGGCCGCCTTCTCCTGCCCGGCCCCTTCGAGCGCGACCGGCTGCTCGCCGTCGAACTGCGCGAGGCTGCGCTGGAAAGCGCTTACGGCCTGATCGTACCGACCGGTGACCGGGTGTCGAGAACGCGGCGATATCATACCCGGGAAATTGCGCGGCCGCCGCGCGCGGCGTGAACGCTTCGGCGTTGGTTACGAAAGCCCCGGTCCGTCCGCTGGAGCATTGACTTCCTTACGGATCGTCCTACTTTCAACTCATCATGTCGAACGCCCGCAATAGCCGCATGTTGCTGCGCGCCGGTCACCTTAAAGCAGGAAGGTGACCCGGGCGGACGCGCGTCCGCACCGCCCGGGATTATCAAGACCGCATTCCCAAACGACTATTATTTCTTTGGCACAGCTTGCGATGCCTTGTCATCGCAAGCTGTGCCGTCCTCGTCGGTGATCGCCCGATCGACAGGTGGTCACCTTGACCAACTCGCGGTGAAAAACATGCTCGACAATCAGCATATAAACCTCCCCGCCATCGCCATCAGCGCACACGATATCGATCGCTTGCGCCATCTTGCCGAAGTTGCGATGGACAAATATCCCTCGACCGCAGAATTTCTCGCCCGGGAAATCGACCGCGCCGAAATCATTCCCGCCGATTGCTCCTTCATCGACGACATCAGCGGCCAGATGCGGAAGGTCAATCTCGTGACGATGCAGTCCGAAGTGACATTCGTCGACAACATCGGCGGTCAGAAGCGGAAAGTCATTCTGGTTTATCCCGAAGACGCCGATGTCGATGCCGGCAGGATCTCGATTCTCACACCCATCGGCGCGGCCCTTATCGGCTTGTCCGCGGGGCAAAGCATCGAGTTTCAAACCCCCTCCGGCGGATGGCGCGCGCTGACCGTGCTCGCCGTCCGGTCGCACTGGCCGAAGCCGGACCTTAAATAGCGGCAACGCGCCTGTCTCCGCACCATAGGAACAGGCGCATGACGTTATGAAAATCAGACACGATGACCGCGCGCGGCCGTCAGCAGCGGCTCGTGCCGTTTCCGGCCTGACGGCATCAAAGCCGGCATCCGGCATTGAAGCGCGAAAGCTGCTCATAGCATTCGTAAAACGAATCCCGGTTCGCGTCACGAAGCCGCGCCAGCGCGAAACATCGTTTCTTATTCCTTCAGAACAGGCGCTCCAGGCCTTGATTTCATCGGCGTTTTGTCGTTCAGGGATAGTCGGCGGTCGCTTTTCCGGCCTGTAATTTCCCGATAATTTGGAGATATATGATGTCGTTGAATGCTGCGTCCGTGCATGCACGCATCACCGGACCGATCGTCATGATCGGATTCGGTTCGATCGGAAAAGGTACCCTGCCGCTGATCGAGAAGCATTTCGAGTTCGATAAAGCGCGCTTCGTCATCATCGATCCGCACGCGGACGACACGCTTGCGAAAAAGCACGGCGTCAGATTCATCAGGCAAGCCGTCACCCGCGACAACTATCATGATGTCCTCGTTCCGCTGCTGACGGAAGGCGGCGGCCAGGGCTTCTGCGTCAACCTGTCGGTCGACACCGGCTCGGTCGATCTCATGACCATGTGCCGCGAGATCGGATCACTTTACATCGACACCGTGGTCGAGCCCTGGCTCGGGTTCTATTTCGACAAGAGCGCCGGGCCCGAAAAGCGCTCCAATTACGCGCTGCGCGAAACGCTGCTCGCGGCCAAGCGAAGGAGCGAAGGCGGCACCACGGCGGTTTCCACCTGCGGCGCCAACCCCGGCATGGTCTCCTGGTTCGTCAAGCAGGCGCTGCTCGACATCGCGCGCGATACCGGTACCGAGTTCAACGAACCGAAGAGCCGTGAAGGCTGGGGCCAGCTCGCACACAAGCTCGGCGTCAAGGGCATCCACATCGCCGAGCGCGACACCCAGCGCGCAAAAACGCCGAAGCCGATGAACGTGTTCGTCAATACCTGGTCGGTGGAAGGATTCGTCTCAGAAGGTTTGCAGCCCGCCGAACTCGGCTGGGGCACGCATGAAAAGTGGATGCCGGATAACGGCCGCAAGCACGACACCGGATGTCAGGCCGCGATCTATCTGCTGCAACCCGGCGCCAATACCCGCGTTCGCACATGGTGCCCGACGCCGGGAGCGCAGTACGGCTTTCTGGTCACGCATAATGAATCGATCTCGATCGCCGACTACCTCACCGTTCGCGACGGCCAGCACGTGATTTATCGCCCGACCTGCCATTACGCCTACCACCCCGCCAACGACGCGGTGCTCTCGCTGCACGAGATGTTCGGCGCAGAAGGCAGGATGCAGCCGAAGTCTCACATTCTGGACGAGACCGAAATCGTCGACGGCATCGACGAGCTTGGCGTGCTGGTCTACGGCCACGGCAAGAACGCCTACTGGTTCGGCTCGCAACTCTCGATCGAAGAAACCCGCCGCGTTGCGCCTTATCAAAACGCCACCGGTATGCAGGTCTCGTCCGCCGTGCTGGCCGGCATGGTGTGGGCGCTGGAAAATCCGGAAGCCGGCATCGTCGAAGCCGATGAGATCGATTTCCGCCGCTGCCTGGAAATCCAGAGGCCGTATCTCGGTCCTGTAAGAGGCTATTACACCGACTGGACGCCGCTGACCAATCGTCCCGGACTCTTTCCGGAGGATATCGACACATCTGATCCATGGCAGTTCAGGAACGTGCTGGTTCGATGATCCATGCGCGACAGGAGGGAATACGTCCCGCGGCTCTTAATTTTTCTTGATCGGTGGAGCAACCTTCTCTGCCGGCGCGGGCGGCAGCGCCGGCTCAGGGTTTGTGCGCCCCGTATTATCGGTATCGGGCCGCGCGGGTTCCGGCGCGGGCGTGGTCGGGCGGGTGTCGGCCGGCTTTGATTCCGCCGGCCCGTTCTCTTTGCCGGCGGGCACAGGGAAGGTTTGCGGCGAGGACGCCTGCGCGATCACCACTTCTCTATGTGCAAACGACAGTGAGATACCCGAAATGATCGTACCGATAGCAACGATCAGCACGATCGCCAGGACCGTTCTTGCATCCTTTTCTCTTCTCGTACCGCTGTCGCCTTTGCTCGCCGCCATGAGCACCCCCGTCGCCAATCTTCAAAAAGACCAACAACTCGCCGCCAGCAAAGTTCCTTCTCAAGACCCCGAGGACCGGGATTCGGCTTTCCGGCGAAGGAAGCATGTCCTAAGGCTTGAGCCGAAGATGGCGTCCTGCTCGCGTGAAGATAACGCGTCAGCTCAACTCATGGAGCCCCGCTTCTAATCCTGTCAGAAGCGGAAGCTCTATCTAAAGATCGACCAGCCCCGCCTCACCGTTCTGCAAGGCAAAAGCCAGCATCGAGCCATTCGCGTTCCACGCCAGCGCGGCGACAGGCGCCTCGCCGTCACGGCGAATCACGACCTTGGCGCCGTTGGTGAGCCTCACCATCAAGATGGTGCCGTTCTCATAACCGGCCGCAAGGAAATCCTGGGTCGGATGGCAAGCAACCGCGGTGACGCGGGCTTGCAAAGGCGCCAGCATCGTCGGCTCCTTGTCCATCGGACCGTCCTTGCTGGCGAACGGCCACACCACAACCCGGTCCGCGCCGGAAGTCGCCAGCAGTTTTCCACCCATGCCCCACGACAGCGACTTCACGCGGCTGGGATAGCCGGTCATTTGCATATGTTGTACGTCAACCAGCCGCCAGCCATGCAGCGCCGGCTCGTGCATGGAGGTGATGAGAAACCTGCCGTCGGGACTGAACGTGACGCCGAGATGCGAGCCGGCCCATTCCAGCCGCTCCGGCGCAGCCGTCATGTTTGGAAACCATAGCGACACGCCGTTGTAGTGCGCCAGCGCAAGCCGCATACCCTTCGGGGCGAACGCGAGTCCGCCGACGCTCGAAGGAGCGTCGATCGATTTTTCCTCACCCTTGGTTCCGCGCACAAATGCGGTCTTGCCGGCCGACCATGCCAGCGTGCCATCGGGATGGATCGCGACATTGTCGATCCAGCGGCGTTTCGCGTCGGTCACAAGAACCGAACTCTCACCCTTCATGTCGAGCGCGACCACCTTGCCATCGTCGCCGCCGGTGACGATCCGCTTGCCGTCGGAAACCGCCGACAGGATCGCGCCGCCATGGACGGTCACCGCGGCCTTTTCGCCATCGCCGGAAACCAGCGTGATGGTTTCCTCGTCGCCGACGAACGCGGCGCGATCGCCGATGAAGTGCAAGGCTGCCACCGGCGAGCCGATGGTGATGGGACGCACGCGCTCGCCGATCGAGGCCATCGCGTGCTGCTTCGGGGCGGTGTCCTTCATCACGAAGCGATGCAGTTCTGGAAGCCTTCGCGGATCAAGGCTTCCGGTAATTCACGGCCAATGAAGACGAGACGGCTTTCCCGCTTCTCGTCAGGCTTCCATGCGCGCTGGCGGCTGCCCTCCAGCATCATGTGAACGCCCTGAAAGACGTAGCGATCGTCATCTTCGCTGAACGCCATAACCCCTTTCGAGCGGAGTATCTTCTGCCCCTCCGCCGCCAGCAACTCCTGCAGCCACGGCATGAACTTGTCCTGATCGAGCGGCTTGTCCGAACGCAGCGACAGCGACTGCATCTGCTCGTCGTGATAATGCTTCGGGCCGTGGTCATGATCATGATGATCGTGACCGTGATCGTGGTCGTGGTGATCATGACCGTGATGGTCATGATCATGGTGATGGTCGTGGCCGTCATTCGCGAGGAAATCCGGCTCCAGTTCGAGAATGCGGTCGAGATCGAACGCGCCGCGCTCCAGAACATCGGAGAGCGCCACCTGGCAGCGCTCGGTCCGATGCAGCCTGGCATAGGGATTGATGCCGCGAATCCGCGCCTCCACCTCGGCCAGTTCCGGCTGCGACACCAGATCGGTCTTGTTCAGGACGATGACGTCGGCGAAGGCGATCTGGTTCTTCGCCTCGGGCGCATCCTTCAGCCGCTCGCTCAGCCACTTGGCGTCGGCCACCGTCACCACGGCATCGAGGCGCGCATTGTTCTGCACGTCCTCGTCGACGAAGAACGTCTGCGCCACCGGCGCCGGATCGGCAAGGCCCGTGGTCTCCACGATGATGGCGTCGAACTTGCCCTTGCGCTTCATCAGTCCTTCGAGAATACGCACCAGGTCGCCGCGCACCGTGCAGCAGACGCAGCCGTTGTTCATTTCGAACACTTCCTCGTCGGCGCCGATGATCAGGTCGTTGTCGATGCCGACCTCGCCGAATTCGTTGACGATCACTGCATACTTCTTGCCGTGATTTTCCGACAGGATACGGTTCAAAAGCGTGGTCTTGCCGGCGCCGAGATAGCCTGTCAGCACGGTTACGGGGATTTTCGTCGAGGCGGAGGCGTTTACATCAGACATCAATGAACTCGGGGCTGTTTTGCTCTCCTCACGGAGAGAAATAGGGGGTTCCATAGCACACGCGGCATTCGGCGACCACGTAAGCCGCCTCACGAGCCTTCCTGTGGGGAATAATGGCAAGAAGGCGCGACTATTCCGCCAGCGCGCTCGTCAACGCCCTTATATTATGCCTGACCATGGCAATGTAAGTGGGGGCATCGCCCTTTTCATCGCTCAAACTGTCGGAATAGAGCGTCCCCCCGACCCGCGCCCCGGCCTCAGCGGCGATCTGGCGGATCAGCCGCGGATCGCTGAGATCCTCCAGAAACACGGCCGGGATTTTCGCGGTCCTGATCTGCATGACCGTGGCCGCGATATCGCGCGCGCTCGCCTCACTGTCGGTCGATATGCCCTGCGGAGCGATGAAGGCGATGCCATAGGCCGCCTCGAAATAGTTGAAGGAATCGTGGGCCGAAATCACCTTGCGACGCTCCGGTGGGATCCGGGCCACCGCCTCGCGAACCTCCTGATCCAGCGCCTCCAGTTTCGCGAGATAGTCGGCGGCGTTATTCCGATAGACCGCTTCGCCCCCGGGGTCGGCGGCGATCAGCGCATCCCGAATATTGGCGACGTATATCTTGGCATTGGCGACTGACTGCCAGGCATGAGGATCCGCCGAACCTTTATCGTGGAGGGTTTTATCGGCGTCGGCCCCGCGCAACGGAACGCCCGTGGCCGCAACGACGACCGCCGCTTTGCCGCCGGAGGCCTGCACCAGCCGCGGCAACCAGCCTTCGAGGCCGAGCCCGTTGACGATCACCAGTCTCGCAGCCGCGACCTTCCTGGCGTCCGCCGGCGTCGGGGTAAAAACATGCACGTCGCCGTTCGTCCCCACCAGCGTCGTGACGCCGGCCCGCGCGCCTCCGACCGCCCGCGCGAAATCGCCGAGAATCGAAAAACTCGCAACCACGGCGATCCGGTCATCGCCGGCATCCTGGGCGCGGGCGGAGGCCGGCGCCGCCAACGCGATCGCGATCGCCCATATTCCGAGACGACACCGCACCATGATCTCCACCCTCACCCCTCGAGATGGGGCGCGGGAAAAAGCCGTCGAAGAATCCCGCCGGCGCGCCCGAACAGCACGGACAAGACGTAGAACGCTGAGGCCACCAGGATGATCGCCGGTCCCGAAGGCACCTTGCTGTGAAACGACAGCACCAGCCCGGCATAACCGGACACCAACGCGCTGACGACAGCGATCATCATCATGCCGGTGATGTCGCGCGACCAGAATCGCGCGATCCCCGCCGGCAGGATCATCAGCCCGACGGCCAGCAGGGTACCCATCGCATGGAAGCCGTTGACGAGGTTGACGACGACCAGTCCGAGAAACGCCAGATGCGCCGGCGCACCGGCGCGGCTCACCGTGCGCAGGAACACGGGATCGACGCATTCGATCACCAGCGGGCGGTAGATCACCGCGAGAACCGCAAGTGTCACGGTGGCGTTGACCGCGATGACCATGAGTGTCCGGTTGTCCATCGCGAGGATATTGCCGAACAGCACATGAAGCAGATCGATGTTGGTGCCCTTGACCGACACGATGGTGACGCCCAACGCCAGCGACGCCAGATAGAAGGCCGCCAGCGACGAATCCTCCTTCAACTCGGTGACGCGCGACACCACCCCCGCCAGAATCGCCACTGCGAATCCCGCAACCAGCCCGCCGACAGTCATCGCGAACAAATTGAGACCGGACAGCAGGAAGCCGACGGCCGCTCCCGGCAGGATCGCATGCGCCATCGCATCGCCGACAAGACTCATGCCCCTCAACATCAGGAACACGCCGATCGGCGCCGCCCCGAGCGCGAGCGCCGCCGCCGCCGCCAGCGCGCGGCGCATGAACTCGAAATCAGCGAAGGGAGCGACCAGCGTGTCGTAGACCATGATGCTTCAGGCCGCGCGCGACGAGCCGTGCGCCGCGCAGGCGGCAGCGCCGTCGTCGAAAGCTTCGCACATCTGCCGGGCCAGCGACAGGTTGCCGGCCGTCAGCGCCTGTGCCGTCGGTCCCCATGCCACCGCGCCGCGCGCAAGCAGCAGCGTCTCCGGGAAATTCGCGCGCACCATGTCCATGTCGTGCAGCGCCGCGAGCACCGTGCGCTTCTCCTCATGCCAGCGCCGCACCAAAGCGAGCAGATCGAACGAGGTCTTGGCGTCGATGGCGTTGAACGGCTCGTCCAGGACGATCACGCCAGCGTCCTGCAACAGCACGCGGGCGAACAGCATGCGCTGCATCTGTCCGCCCGACAACGTGCCGATGGGACGGTTTTCGAATCCGTTCAGGCCGACAGCGGCAAGGGCTTCAACGATCCGCCGACATTCGCGCCCGCCGAGTCGGCCGAACGCGCCGGTCGTTCGCCACAACCCGGAGCCGGTGAAATCGAACACCGAAATCGGAAAGCTGCGATCGATCTCGGCGCTCTGCGGCAGGTAGGCGATGTCGCGAACGTCGAGGCCGCCCAAGGCGATCGATCCGGCCAGCGGCTTCAGGATGCCTACGACGCCGCGAAACAGCGTCGATTTGCCCGCGCCGTTCGGCCCGACCACCGCCAGCAGCGCGCCCGACGCGATCTCTCCGCTCAGGTGATGCACAGCCGGATGCCGCTCATAGCCCAGCGTGACGTCGCGAAATTGCAGTTGCGCTACCATCCCACGGTCGTCAGCAGTACGACGGCCCAAAGTACGACGCTGACCGCAAACGCCGTTCCCAGCCGTGCAACCAGCGCCATCCGCAGGATCGACCATGGCACCGCCTGGGCCGGATGCGGCGAGGACGGTCCATGGGTGTGTTCGTTCGGATGGCCATGCTCGTGAGCCTGACCATGGACGCGAGAGCGAGAATGCAGCACCTGATACGCTTTCCGGTTCCGACGCCCTAGAAAAGGAGCCGAACTATTCGATATCCATCACCGTTATATTATAACATCACAACTGTCCAGACAAGCCGCCCCCTTAGCGAACGGGCGTTGAGCAGTCGTTGGCTATGTCAGGCAGTCGGTCAGCGCGAGACCTGCAAGCCGCGGGCATAAGGAGCGGCTGAACGGACATGCAAAAAAGGCGGCACCGCCGTGCCGCCCTTTTGCGTCCTTGCGCTGGATTCACCCGGCTGCCGATCAGGCGACCTTGGAGAACAGTTCGTCGACGTAGTCCCAGTTCACCAGATGATCGAGAAACGCCTTGAGATAGTCCGGGCGACGGTTGCGGTAGTCGATGTAATAGGAGTGCTCCCAGACATCGCAGCCGAGAATAGGAGTAGCGTTGTGGATCAGCGGATTTTCGGCGTTGGGCGTCTTCGACACTTCCAGCTTGCCGTTCTTCACCTGGAGCCACGCCCACCCCGAACCGAACTGTCCGGCGCCGGCCGCGGCGAAATCGGCTTTGAATTTGTCCAGGCTGCCAAAATCCTCGATGATTTTCTTCTCGAGACGACCGGGAAGCTTGTCGCCGCCGCCGTTGGGCTTCATCCATTTCCAGAAATGCAGGTGGTTATAGTGCTGGCCGGCGTTGTTGAAGACGGCCACGGACGCGCTCCTGCCGTACGAGCTTCTCACGATATCCTCGAGCGACTTGCCCTCGAATTCGGTCCCCTTGATCGCGTTATTGCCGTTGGTCACGTAAGCCTGATGGTGCTTATCGTGATGATATTCCAAGGTTTCCTTGGACATATGGGGCGCGAGCGCGTCATGCGAATACGGCAGGTTCGGAAGCGTAAAAGTCATGGGCTTTTTGTCCGGATTGTTGGGAGATTGTAAGGGGGCCTGGCGAAACCCCGATCGGGAGTTTCCTTCGCCAGTACGACACCAGCCGTTACATACCATAACTTGAGAGGGGTCAACGCCAGGTATGCCGCAGTTGCAGGCTTCGTATTCACGAGACGCGCGGCTCGCCGCCACCATGCTTGCTGCCACGGAATCCTTCGGGGCTACCCCCACATAACCCGGCTCGCCGCACATATAATGTTGCACGACCCGATTTTTTTGTTATGCACCCTAAGGGGCTCTGGAGGGGGTTGTCATGCTGGTGCGATCCGGATTTGTTATTGCAATTCTTGCCGCCTTGTTATCCGTCGCCGGCGCGCAGACAGCGGCCGACCCAACCGGCATCTGGTTGACACAGGCGGGTGACGCCAAGGTTCGTGTCAGCAAATGCGGCGGCGGACTTTGCGGCGTCATCGTCTGGCTGCGCAACCCGATCGATCCCGCGACGGGGAAACCTGCCGTCGACGACAAGAATCACAACCCGGCGCTATCCAGGCGGCCGATGATCGGACTGCCGCTGTTCCGGGGCATGTCGCAAACCGGCCCCAACAAATGGTCGGGCACGATCTACAATGCCGATGATGGCAATAGCTATGCCAGCAATGTCTCCGTCGCTGGCCCCGGCGCGCTGCGCGTGGAAGGCTGCGTCGGCGCGCTGTGCAGCGGAGAGGTCTGGACGCGCTCTCGCCGCTGAAGCACAAGCCGCCGGCCTTCGTCTTCACAGCCTCATAGCGCGCAGCCGCAACGCGTTGCCGACCACGCTCACCGACGACAGCGCCATGGCGGCGGCGGCCACGATCGGGGATAGCAGCAGGCCAAAGACCGGATAGAGAACTCCGGCCGCGATCGGAATGCCGGCGGCATTGTACATAAAAGCGAAGAACAGGTTCTGCCGGATATTGCGCATGGTCGCCTCGGAAAGGCGGCGCGCGCGAACCAGGCCCATGAGATCTCCGCCGAGCAGCGTCACGCCGGCGCTCTCCATGGCGACGTCGGTTCCGGTGCCCATGGCGATGCCGACGTCGGCGGCGGCCAGCGCCGGCGCATCGTTGATGCCGTCCCCGGCCATGGCCACGACGCGCCCCTCCTTCTGAAGCCGGGTGACGACGGCGCTCTTCTGCTCGGGAAGAACATCAGCCTCGACATCGGCAATGCCGAGTTGCCTGGCGATCGCGTTGGCGGTGGTGCGGTTGTCGCCGGTCAGCATGATGACCATGATGCCGTCGCCCGCCAGCGCTTTCAGGGCCGCGGACGTCGACGCCTTCACGGGATCGGCAATCGCGAGCAGACCGGCCAGCTTGCCGTCAATTGCGACGTTGACGACGGTGGCCCCATCGTTGCGCAGTTCTTCGGCCAGTGGGGCCATGCCCTGAACGGCGACATTCCGGGATTCGAGAAACGCGGCCGAGCCGACCAGCACGGTCCGTCCCGCGACCTTTCCGATCACGCCCTTTCCGGCCGGCGCATCGAACTCCCGCAACTCGCCCAGCGCTAGACCGCGCTCCCTCGCCGCGGCGACGATAGCGTCCGCCAGCGGATGCTCGCTGGATCGCTCGACGCTCGCGGCCAGACCCAGCAGGTCGTCTTTCCCGACACCTTCCGCCGCCTCGACGGCGACGACCTTGGGCTTGCCCTCGGTCAAGGTGCCGGTCTTGTCGACCACCAGCGTGTCGACCTTCTCCATGCGCTCGAGCGCTTCGGCGTTCCTGATCAGGACACCGGCCTGCGCGCCGCGTCCGACGCCCACCATGATCGACATCGGCGTGGCGAGCCCGAGCGCGCATGGGCAGGCGATGATCAGCACGCTCACCGCCGCAACCAGGCCGAACGCCAGGCGCGGCTCGGGGCCGACGAAGGCCCAGACCGCGAACGCCACGACGGCCGCAGCGATCACGGCGGGCACGAACCAGCCGGCTACCTGATCGGCCAGGCGCTGGATCGGCGCGCGGGACCGCTGCGCCTGCGCCACCATCTGCACGATCCGGGACAACAGCGTGTCGCGTCCGACCTTCTCGGCCCGCATGATAAAACTGCCGGACCGGTTGATGGTGCCGGCGATCACCCTTGCGCCCGCTTCCCTGGCGACCGGCATGGATTCACCGGTCACCATGGATTCATCGAGCGAGGAGCGGCCCTCGGCGATGACGCCATCCACCGGCACCTTCTCGCCGGGACGAACCCGGAGCCGGTCGCCCACGGCCACCTCGTCGAGCGCCACGTCGTGGTCCGCGCCCGACGCGTCGACGCGGCGCGCGGTTTTCGGCGCAAGATCGAGCCGCGCCTTGATGGCGCCCGCCGTTGCCTCGCGCGCCCGCAATTCAAGCACCTGCCCGAGCAGCACCAGGATCGTGATGACCGCCGCCGCCTCGAAATAGACCGCGACCGCGCCATCGTGCCCGCGAAAGGCCGGCGGGAAAATCGCAGGCGCGACGGTGGCGGCAAGGCTGTAGAGATAAGCCACGCCGGTGCCCATCGCGATCAGCGTGAACATGTTGAG
>CAZOOO010000088.1:0-12130 GCA_964581435.1 uncultured Hyphomicrobiales bacterium
CCGGCGCGAGATCGCCGTGATGCAGATAGTAGGGCTTGATGCGGCATTCGACGAAGGTGCGCATCAGCGCCTCCAGCGTCGCGACGTCGTCGTTGACGCCGCGCAGCAGCACCGACTGGCTGACCATGGGGATGCCGGCCTCGACGATCCGCGCGCAGGCCGAGCGCGCCGCAGGCGTCAGTTCGCGCGGATGATTAGCGTGGAGCGCCAGCCAGGTCGTGGCGCCGCCCGTGCGCAGAGCCGCCGCCATCTCATCAGTGACGCGCGCGGGATCGGCCACCGGCACGCGCGTATGAATACGTATGATCCTGACATGATCGATGGCGGCAAGCTCGGCCATGATCCCGGCCAGCCTTCGCGGCGACAGCATCAAGGGATCGCCGCCGGTGAGGATCACCTCCCAGACTTCCGGATGGGCCCGGATGTAATCGAGCGCGGCCTTCGTCGCGGATTTCGACAGCGCGGTTTCCTTGGCGGGACCCACCATCTCGCGGCGGAAGCAGAACCGGCAATAGACCGCGCAGACGTGAACGAGCTTGAGCAGCACCCGGTCGGGATAACGATGAACGATACCGTCCACCGGGGAATGCGCGTGATCGCCGATCGGGTCGACGCGTTCGCACGCTTGCGCCGCCAGTTCAGCGGCGCTCGGGAGATACTGCCGCGCGATCGGATCATCAGGATCGGCCGGATCGATCAGGCCCGCCACCTCCGGCGTGATCGCGATCGCATAGCGCGCGGCGACCCTTTCAAGATCGGCCAGGGCCGTGGTCGGCGCGAGGCCGTGAGCGATCAAGTCTTCGGGCCGCCGCAACGTCGAAGCGATACCTTTACCGATCCCCACGCTCATGCCTCCTCCACGGGCGGCGTCCACACCACCTGATCGATTCTCGACGCGCCGCTCGCCAGCATCACCAGCCGATCCAGGCCCAGCGCCACCCCGCTTGCTTCCGGCATCTGGGCGACGGCGGCAAGGAAGTCCTCGTCCAATGGATAGCGTTCGCCGTAGCGGATTTGCTTGGCGTCCATCGCCTGCGTGAAACGGATGCGCTGTTCGGCGGCGTCGGTCAATTCACCGAAACCGTTCGCAAGCTCGACACCGCAGGCATAGATTTCGAAACGCTCGGCGATGCGGCTGTCAGCCGGACTGATCCGCGCCAGCGCGGCTTCGGGCGCGGGGTAGTCGGACAGCACGGTCAACCGGTCCTGCCCGAGGCGCGGCTCGACATGCTCGACGAGCACCTTGCTGAAGATATCCGACCAGGTGTCATCGTCCGTGATCCGCACCCGCTCCCGCGCCGCCTCCGCCAGCGCCGCGCGGTCGCCCTCGCGGCCAACTATCGTACTCAGGAGGTCAATTCCCGCGAAGCGCTTGAACGCCGCGGCGACCGTCAACCGCTCCGGCTCGGCGAGCGGATCGGCCTGCCGGCCGCGAAACGAAAATCTCGGGATGCCGGTCGCCCGCGCAGCATTGGCGATTACGGCGATACAGTCGGCCATGACCGCGTCATAGGAACTGCCGGCGCGATACCATTCCAGCATGGTGAATTCCGGCAGATGTAGCACGCCACGCTCGCGGTCCCGAAACACCCGCGCGAACTCCACGATCTTCCGCTCGCCGGCCGCCAGCAACTTCTTGCAGGCGAATTCCGGGGAGGTGCGCAAGTAGCGCGCGAGGTGATCGCCGGCCGCCGTCGTCAGCGCCGTGCGCGGCGCATGAAGGTGGGTTTCGTTGCCCGGCGACACCTGCAAGATGCCGGTTTCGACCTCGACGAACCCCTGCGCCTCGAACCAGGCCCGCAGTACCCTGGTCACGGCGCAGCGCGCCTGCAAGAAGGGCCGCCGGTCCGCGTGTCTCGCTTGATCCCACCAGGGGGAAATCCTTTCCATCCATCCTCAGCAATCGACCGGAATCGGCCGCAAAACACTGGCGCCGACGGGCCAAATCAGTATGTTGCGGCCCGAAACCGCTTCAAAGGCCGCAGGACGTTCCGTCCGGACCGGCCTTAAGCCAGAACCTTAGGAAATCCAGCCTTGAGAGTCATCGCCAGTTCTATTCGCAAGGGCAACGTCATCGAGCAAGACGGCAAGCTCTACGTGGTCCTCACCGCGGAGAACATCCACCCCGGCAAGGGAACCCCGGTCAGCCAGATCGAGATGCGGCGGATCAGCGACGGCGTGAAGATTTCCGAGCGCTACAAGACCACCGACCAGGTCGAGCGCGCCACCATCGAGGATCATAACTTCACCTTCCTCTATGAAGACGCCGACGGCTTCCACTTCATGAATGCGGAGACCTACGATCAGGTCCAGGTGCCCAAGGACATCGTCGGCAACGCCGCGCCCTACTTGCAGGAAAACATGGTGGTGAAGCTGTCCCTGCACGAGATGGCGCCGGTGGCCATCACGCTGCCGCAGCGCGTGACGCTGGAGGTGGTCGATACCGAGCCCGTCACCAAGGGGCAGACCGCGTCCTCGTCCTACAAGCCCGCCACGTTGTCAAACGGGGTCCGCACCGGCGTGCCGCCGCATATCTCGGTCGGCACGCGCGTCGTGGTGATGACGGAGGACGGCTCCTACGTCGAGCGCGCCAAGGACTGAGGAAGGTCCAGGTTCCCGCGACGCAATGAGGCTTTGCTGCGAGGGGCTTCCCTCCGTTATGCTCGTTGCATGACAACTCTCGATTCTCACATCCGGCTCAGCCGGCGTAGCGCGTTGCGATGTCTCGGCGCGGTTGCGGCGCTCGCGCCCTTCCCGGCACTTGCCGCCATGCCGCAAGGTTTCGAGCCGTGGCGCGACCGTTTCCGCGACCGCGCGCTGGCCAAGGGCATTTCAAGCGCGACCTGGAGCCGCTGCATGGGCCGGATCGAGCCGGACATGAGCGTCTTCAAGCAGATGCGCAACCAGCCGGAGTTTCGCGAGAAGACCTGGCAATACATCAACCGCCGCGTCTCGGACTGGCGCACCATCGCCGGCAAGGAGGCGCTACGCAAGAACGAGGCGCTGTTTGCGCGTATCGAGCGCGATTTCGGCGTCGAGCGCGGCACGCTGCTGGCATTGTGGGGCGTCGAGTCGGCGTTCGGCGATCCGCTTGTGCAGAAGAACCACATGCGGCCGGTATTCCCCTCGCTGGCAGCGCTCGCCTGGAACGAGCCGCGGCGCCGCAGCTATTGGGAAACCGAACTGATCAACGCGCTACGCATCGTGGACAAGGGCTGGAGCACGCCCGAGGAGATGCGCGGTTCGTGGGCCGGGGCGATGGGGCACAGCCAGTGGATGCCGGAGGTCTGGCTGAACGTCGGCATCGACTACGACGGCGACGGCCGGGTCTCGCCGTTCGGAAAACCCGACGACGCTCTCGGCTCGACCGCGCGCTACCTGATCAAGCGCGGCAAGTACCATCGCGGCGAGCATTGGGGCTATGAGGTGCGCGCGCCCGGCGGCGCGAGCGGCAACCGCAGCTATGCCGCGTGGGCGGCGGCCGGCGTGCAGCGCGCCGACGGCAAGGCGTTTCCGCAGCCGAACGCTTCGGCCAAGCTCTGGATCCCTGAACCGGGCGGCCCGGCGTTCCTGCTGGGGCCGAATTTCTACGCGGTGCGCAGCTATAATCCGTCGATGAACTACGCTCTCGCGATCTGCCACCTTGGCGACCGCATCCTCGGCGCGCCGCCCTTCATCCATCCGTTCCCGGGATCAGAACGCGCGCTCACGCTCGCCGAAATACAGGAAGTGCAGACGCGCCTGACCAAGGCCGGCTTCGACACCGGCGGCACCGACGGCCGCGTCGGCAACGACACCATAAAGGCGGTGAAGGATTTCCAGGCCCGCGTCGGATTGCAGCCTGACGGCTACGCAGGGCTGCAAGTGCTGGCGAAGCTGAGACAGGGATTGTAGCCGGATCGCGTCGATGACGCCTTACCGTTCGCTGGAACCACTTTAACAAATGGTCTTCGGCCCCGGATCCGGCACCGCGACGTCAATTACCCGCAACTGCACCCGCTCCGCGCCCTGCCAACGATCCACCGCGAGCGATCCCGCCACATGCAGCGGTTGACCCCGCATTTGGGCTAAAGCATTGCCGAGCGGTTGGCCGAGCGCGCGAAACGCGATGCCGTTCACGATTGCACCGTCGCCGGACTTGAACCGCAGCCGAAGGTGCGCCTGCCCGATCTCGTCGGCATGGATCAACCGGTGCGACGGCAACGCCACCACCGGCTCGGGATTACCAGCGCCGAACGGTCCCGCGCGATTGAGCGTCGCCACGAACTCGGGCGTCGCCGCCCGCGCACTGACCGCGCCGTCGATGAAAAGTTCGCGGACATGGCGCGACCGCGCGACATCGGCGGCGAGCACCGTTTCCATATAGGCACGGAATTCCGCAAGCTGCTCCTTCCGCAGCGTAACGCCGGCCGCCATGGCGTGGCCGCCGCCCTTGAGCAGCACGCCGTCGCTCACCGCCTGCCGCACCGCCTTGCCGAGATCGACGCCGCCGATCGAGCGACCGGAGCCGGTCCCGATGCCGCCCGGCTCCAGCGCGACGACGAAGGCCGGCCGGCCGAACTTGTCCTTCAGCCGCGACGCGACGAGACCGACCACGCCGGGATGCCAGCCCTCGGAGGCCGTGACGATGACGGAGCCCTTATCCTCAAGCCCGAGCGAGGCCAGCGCCTCGGCTTCGGCTTGTGCCTCGGCCGCCTGCTCGATGACGCGGCGCTCGGCATTGAGGCGATCGAGTTCGGCGGCGATCCGCGCGGCTTCCGAGACGTCGCCTTCGAGCAGCAGCCGCACGCCGAGGTCAGCGCGCCCGATCCGGCCGCCGGCATTGATGCGCGGCCCCAGCATGAAGCCGAGATGCCAGGCTTCCGGCGGGCCGCTCAGCCGCGCCACATCCATCAAGGCGGTGTGGCCGACATGATCGCGGCGGCGCAGCGCGATCAATCCCTTGGCGACGAAGGCGCGGTTAAGACCGGTCAGCGGTGCGACATCGGCCACCGTTCCGAGCGCGACGTGATGCAGCATGTCCAGGAGATCAGGTTCCGGCCGCTCGCCGCTCCAGAAACCGCGCCGGCGCAGTTCGCGGTTCAATGCGACCAGCGTGATGAAAACGAGACCGACGGCGGCGAGATGACCGAGGCCGGAGAGATCGTCCGGCCGGTTCGGATTCACCAGCGCGTCCACATCCGGCAGGTCGTCGCCGCACTGGTGATGGTCGATCACGACCACCGACATGCCCCGCCGTTTGGCGACCGCCAGCGGCTCGATGCTCGTGGTGCCGCAGTCCACGGTCACCAGCAACGTCGCGCCCCTGTCCGCGAGCGCGTCGATCGCATCGACGTTCGGGCCATAGCCTTCGAAGATGCGGTCGGGAATATGGATCAGCGGTGTGAGCCCGCAATGGCGCAGGTGCCAGGCGAGCAGCGCGGCGGAGGTCGCGCCGTCGACGTCGTAATCGCCGAAGATCGCGACCGTCTCGCCGCGCGTCGCGGCGGCGGCGAGCCGCTTCGCCGCCGCCTCCATCTGCGTCACGGTGAAGGGATCGGGCATCAGCCGGCGGATGGTGGGATCGAGAAAATCCGCGACAGCGTCAATTTCGACGCCGCGTCCGGCGATCACCCGCGCCAGCATCTCGGGCAACTCATGCCGCTGGGCGATCGCCAGCGCGCGCGCCGCGCCTCGCGGATCGAGGCGATCGCGCCACAGACGGCCGGTCGCTGAATGCGACACGCCGAGAAAGGCGCCAGGCGCTTCAATCGGCAATGCGGAGGCTGGCAAGGTCATGATGTCGTCCGCGCCATGCGATGTCGGCCGGGGGGCGACGCCGCCCGCTTGTTCAACTCAGGTCGAACTTATCAAGCTTGCGATGTTCGGCCTTGATGCGGCGCACGGTGCCGGACGCCGAGCGCATCACCACCGTATCGGTCTCGATCACGTTCTTGCGGAACCGGACGCCGGACAACAGCGAACCTGATGTCACTCCCGTGGCGGCGAACAGGCAATCGCCTTTCACCATGTCGTCGATCTCGTATTTCTTTCTGGGGTCCTCGATGCCCATTTGCAGCGTCCGCTCGCGCAGCGCCTCGCTGTCGATGATGAGACGGGTCTGCATCTGGCCGCCGATGCAGCGCAGCGCCGCCGCCGACAGCACCCCTTCGGGGGCGCCGCCGCTGCCGAGGTAAATGTCGATTCCCGTTCGCGGCTCGGCGGTGTGGATGACGCCGGCGACGTCGCCGTCGCTGATAAGGCTCACCGCGGCGCCGAGCTTGCGGAGCGCTGCGATCTTCGCCGCATGGCGCGGCCGGTCAAGCAGGATGGCGGTGATCTCGGTCGGCTTGACCCCCTTGGCCCTGGCCAGATTGACGATGTTCTCTTCCACCGGCGCGTCGAGATCCACCGTGCCCTTCGGATAACCGGGACCGATCGCAATCTTGTCCATGTAGCAGTCCGGCGCGTGAAGCAGCGTGCCGGCTTCGGCCATCGCAATGGTGGCGATCGCGCCCGGCATGTTCTTGGCGCACAGCACGGTCCCCTCGAGCGGATCGACGGCGATATCGACCCGCGGGCCGCACGCGTTGCCGATCTTCTCGCCGATGAACAACATCGGCGCCTCGTCGATCTCGCCCTCTCCGATCACGACCGTGCCGTCGATCGGCAAATTGTTGAGTTCGCGCCGCATCGCATCGACCGCGGCCTGATCGGATGCCTTTTCCATACCGCGCCCGCGCAGGCGCGCCGCCGACACCGCCGCCCGCTCCGTCACCCGCACGACCTCGAGCGTCAGGAGGCGCTCCAGCACCTGCTGCGGCGGAACGGAATTCTGTGCCTCCATCGTCTCAACTCCCCTCGGACAGCGCTTCGGCCCCTGCGTCCCGCACGCCTTTTTGTTCAGTTCTTCTCAATTCGTATGACCTGCGGACGACCGGTAATGACCTTGTCCGCCCGCACCGCGTGGAGCGCGCGATGAACCGCATCCTCGCTGGTTGCATAGGTGATCAACAGTACCGGAACCGGCGAAGCCGGCGTGTCGGATTCGTCATCATCCAGCTTGCCGTTGGGATGGCGCTGGACGATCGATTCGATCGAGATCTTCTGCTCGGCCAGCCGCGTGGCGATGGTCGCGGCGGTGCCGGCGAAATCGCGCGCCATCAGGCGGATGTAATAGCCGCCCTCGTGGCGCTCCATCGGCGCCTTCTTCGTCTCACTCAGCTTCGCCGAGGGCCGGCCGAACGGCAAGGCGCGGCTGCCGGACGCGACATCGGCAATATCGGCGACCACCGCGGACGCCGTCGCGGCTCCGCCGGCGCCCGGACCGACCAGCGTGATCGGCGGGATGCCGTCGCCGTCGATGGTCACCGCGTTGGTGACGCCCATGACCTGGGCGATAGACGACGTCTTCGGCACCATGGTCGGATGCACCCGCTGCTCGATGCCTTTCGAGGTCCGCACCGCGACCCCCAGCAGCTTGACCCGGTAGCCGAGTTCCTCGGCCGCGCGAAGATCCTCCGGCGCGATCGAAGAAATGCCTTCGACATAGACCTCGTTCTGAGCAATGCGCGTGCCGAAAGCCAGGCTCGCCAGAATCGAAAGCTTCTGCGCGGTGTCGTGACCGTCAACATCGAACGACGGATCGGCTTCCGCATAGCCCAGGCGCTGGGCGTCCTTCAGGCATTCGGCGAACGACAGGCCCTCCCGTTCCATCCGCGTCAGGATGTAGTTGCAGGTGCCGTTGAGAATGCCGTAGACGCGATTGATCGTCGTGCCCGCGAGCCCTTCGCGCAGGGTCTTGATGATCGGAATGGCGGCGCCGACCGCCGCCTCGTAGTTCAATACGCCGCCGTGTTGCTCGGCGAGAGCGGCGAGCCGCAGGCCATGCTTGGCGATCAGCGCCTTGTTGGCCGTCACCACCGACTTGCCGGATTTCAGGGCCGCCTCGATCGCGGACCGCGCCGGATCGTCCGAACCGCCCATCAGTTCGACGAAACAGTCGATGCCGGGATCGATCGCCAGCGCCAGCGCGTCCCGGGCCCACGCGATGTCGGTCAGGTCGACGTCGCGTTTCTTTGCTTTCGAGCGCGCCGCCACGGCGACCACGCGAACGCCGCGGCCGCAGCGCGCCGACAGCGCGCGGCTCTGCTGTTCGATCAGGCGGACGACGGCGGACCCGACAGTTCCAAGCCCCGCAATGCCCACTTTCAGCGGTGCGACCATAAGAAACCTGCTGGAAAACCGGTGTGCAAGGCACGATCAGAGAGAAAGACCGGAAAGCCGTTCTCCGGACCGGCACCTAGCGCCGGTTGGCGAGAGGAACCACGTTGTGCAACGTTTCAATGCCGCTTTCAAGGAAGTGGCGGACGCCGCGGGCGGCCTGGCGAATTCTCTGCTCGTTTTCCACCATGGCGATGCGGACATAGCCTTCGCCGTGCTCGCCGAACCCGACGCCGGGCGATACCACGACGCCCGATTTCTCCACCATCAGGGTTGAGAACTGCATGCTCCCGAGATCGCGGAAGCGTTCGGGCAGCGGCGCCCATGCGAACATCGAGGCCTCCGGCGGCGGGATCACCCATCCTGCGCGGCCGAACGATTCAACCAGCGTATCACGGCGCTTGCGATAGGTTTCGCGCATCTCCCGGATGCAGGTGTCGGGACCATTCAGCGCCGCCGTGGCCGCCACCTGTACTGGCGTGAAGGCCCCGTAATCGAGGTAGGATTTGACACGCGCCAGCGCCGCGATAATGCGTTCGTTGCCGACCGCGAAACCGATGCGCCAGCCTGCCATCGAGAACGTCTTCGACATCGACGTGAATTCCACGGTGACGTCGAGCGCGCCGGGCACCTGAAGCACGGAGGGCGGCGGGTTGTCGTCGAAATAGACTTCGGAATAAGCGAGGTCGGACAGGATGAAGATCTCATGCTTCTTCGCGAACGCGACGAGATCCTTGTAGAAATCGAGACTCGCCACCTGCGCCGTCGGGTTCGACGGGTAGCAGACGATCAGCCCGATCGGCTTCGGAATCGAATGGATGATGGCGCGCTCGCAGGCGGCGAAGAAATCCGGCGTCGGCGCTGACGGCACCGAGCGGATCACGCCGCCCGCCATCAGAAAGCCGAACGCGTGAATCGGGTAGCTGGGGTTTGGACAGAGCACGACATCGCCCGGCGCGGTGATCGCCTGGGCGACGTTCGCAAAGCCTTCCTTGGAGCCGAGCGTTGCCACGATCTGCGTATCGGGATTGAGCTTCACGCCGAAGCGCCGGGCGTAGTAGCCGGCCTGCGCCTTGCGCAGGCCGGTGATTCCGCGCGAGGCCGAATAGCGGTCGGTCTTGGGCTTGCCCAGGGTTTCCTTGAGTTTTTCGATGACATGGCGCGGGGTCGGCAAGTCCGGGTTACCCATGCCGAGATCGATGATATCGGCGCCGGCGTTCCGTGCAGCCGCCTTGGCGCGATTGACCTGTTCGAACACGTAAGGCGGCAGGCGGCGGATGGGATAAAACTCTTCCATAAGTCCTGGCTCCAGGCCGGATTGACGAGGCGAGCGCCCATTGCCTCGATGAAGTCTACCTCGATGAAGTCGCGAGGCTTCGTTAAAATACCTTCTTATTCAAAGGTTTGGTATGTTCAAGCGCCGGTCCGCCGACGTCGGGGCTTGACGTTTGGGGCGTAACCTTCTGCTTGAATCAGCTTCTTTTAACACGGACCCCCTGCTCTGCCATCATGTCGCGTGTTTAGAGCACGATCCCGAAAAGCGGGAACCGGTTTTCGGATAAGATCATGCTCAGAAGTGAAAGTGCTCTATGGGGATGAGGGCCGCTCGCAGGCTTATCTGGATTCCGGGTTCTGGGCAGCGTGAGCCTGGCGCTCGCGCGCGTCGATCAGTTCCTTTTCGACCCTCGCCTGCTCGGCAGGATCCATCGCCGCCTGATCTCTTGGAGCTGGAAGGTCATGGATCGCGGGATAGGACGATACGTCACGGGACCGTGCCGGCGCATCCGACGAAGTCTCGAAATCCGAGATAGACGTCGAGCAGCCCGCGAGCGCCAGCGGCATCAGCAACGCCAATGCGGCGGCGCAGGCAGTCACGGGTCCCGCCCGTCTGCCCGTCTGTCTTTGCGATTCTATCGTCACGAACGCTCACATCGTCCTATCCGGGCCTGCGCCGGTATATGGTTGTTTCATCAAACCTGGGCGCAGGCCGAGAACCACTGTCGTTTCCGAAAAATTAATGCGCCGAAGCCCGGGGAACAGCGGCCATTACAAGCGAATCATCACGGCCCATATATGGCGCGATCATGAAGCATTGTCGCACCGCACCACATCGAATCGGGCAACAATCCCCGGATTATGTCATGATCAATGCTCGCCATTGGCAACCTGCGTGACGGAATGATGAACAAGCTCTCAGATGCGTCGACGGGCGAGGTATCCGCCGAGACGGAGCCGGCGGTGGGGTTCGACTCCGGCGCCTTCGCGATGAACCTCGCGAATGCGATGGAAAGCGGCGGCAGGGCGCTGGCCGCCTATCTCAAGGCCCGCGGGCAGAATCACTCTCCCGACAATCCGCCGACCGAGTTCGCCGAGTTGATCAAGACCATCAGCACGGTCTCTGAATACTGGCTGTCGGACCAAACCCGGGCCGTCGAACTACAGGCCAGGCTGGGCAAGTCCTATGTGGAACTCTGGGGTTACGCCGCGCACCGCCTGGCCGGCGAGGAGGTCAAGCCGGCCATCGAACCGGTTCCGCGCGATAAACGCTTCGCCGATCCGGAATGGCGGTCGAACCTGCTCTTCGACTTCGTGATGCAGGCCTATCTGCTGACAACCAAATGGGCGAACGAACTGGTGCGCGACGCCCACGGCCTCGATCCGCATACCCGCCAAAAGGCAGAGTTCTACATTACACAGTTCACCAACGCGGTCGCGCCGTCCAATTTCGTGATGACCAATCCCGAAGTGCTCCGCGAGACCTTCGCCTCCAACGCCGGCAACCTGGCGCGCGGCATGAAGATGCTGGCGGAAGACATCGAGGCAGGCCAAGGCGCGCTGCGCATCCGCCAGTCCGACTCCGCCGGGCTCGCGGTCGGCGTCAACCTGGCGACGACGCCTGGCAAGGTGATCTATCAGAACGAACTGATGCAACTGATCCAGTATTCGCCGAGCACTGAAAACGTGCTGCGGACGCCGCTGCTGATCGTGCCGCCATGGATCAACAAATTCTACATCCTCGATCTCACGCCGGAGAAGTCCTACATCAGGTGGTGCGTGGATCAGGGCATCACCGTGTTCGTGATCTCCTGGGTCAACCCGGATGGACATCTCGGGGAAAAGACGTTCGAGGACTACATGAAGCAAGGTCCGCTGGCCGCGATGGACGCCATCGAAAAGGCCACCGGAGAAACGAAGGTCCATACTGCGGGTTACTGCGTCGGCGGCACCCTGCTTGCCGCTACGTTGGCATGGCTTGCGAACAAGAAGCGGCAGCGCGTGAGGTCCGTGACCTTCTTCGCCGCTCAGGTGGACTTCACCCATGCCGGCGATCTGCTGGTATTCGCCGACGAGGATCAGATCTCCGCGCTCGAACGCGACATGAAGCGGTCCGGCGTGCTGGAAGGCAGCAAGATGGCGATGACCTTCAACATGCTGCGCTCCAACGACCTGATCTGGCCCTACGTCGTCAGCAACTATCTCAAGGGCAAGACACCACCCGCCTTCGATCTCCTGCACTGGAATTCGGACGCCACGCGGATGCCGGCCGCCAACCATTCGTTCTATCTGCGCAACTGCTATCTTGAGAACCGCCTTTCCACCGGCTCGATGGTGCTCGACAATACTTTGCTCGACCTTTCGAAGGTCAAGGTGCCCGTCTACACTCTCGCCACCCGCGACGATCACATCGCGCCGGCGGAATCTGTATTGTACGGCTCGCGCTTCTTCGGCGGTCCGGTTCGCTTCGTGCTGGCGGGATCGGGCCACATCGCAGGCGTGATCAATCCGCCCTCGCGCGGCAAGTACGAGTATTGGACCAACGACAAGATCCGCAACAAGACCCTTGCCCAGTGGATGAAGGGCGCGGAGGAACACAAGGGCTCGTGGTGGCCGGACTGGCTCGCATGGCTGCGAAATATCGACGGCAAGG
>CAZOOO010000089.1:0-11972 GCA_964581435.1 uncultured Hyphomicrobiales bacterium
TTTGCAGGAAACCCCTGCCGCAACGGGATGCAAATGTTAGAATCGGACCACTAGCTCTGCGGCAGATTGAGCCGGATATGAAGCTCGCGCAACTGCTTGGGGGCGACGTCCGACGGCGCCCCCATCAGCAGGTCTTCGGCCCGCTGGTTCATCGGAAACAGCGAAATTTCGCGCAGGTTGGTGGTGCCGCAGAGCAGCATGACGACGCGGTCGACGCCGGCCGCCAAGCCGCCATGCGGCGGCGCGCCGTATTGAAACGCGCGGTACATGCCGCCGAACCGCTCGATCACGTCGTTCTCGCCATAGCCCGCGATCTCGAACGCCTTCACCATCGCTTCCGGCCTGTGATTGCGGATACCGCCGGAGGCGATCTCGTAGCCGTTGCAGGTGATGTCGTACTGGAACGCCTTGATGGTCAGCGGATCCTGGGTGTTGAGCGCGTCGAGCCCGCCCTGCGGCATCGAGAAAGGATTGTGCGAGAAGTCGATCTTCTTCTCATCCTCGTTGTACTCATACATCGGAAAGTCGACGATCCACGCCAGTTCGAACCGGTCCTTGTCGATCAGGTTCAACTCCTCGCCGACTTTGGTGCGCGCGAGCCCCGCGAACTTCCAGAATTTCGCGGGATCGCCGGCGACGAAGAACGCGGCGTCGCCAGCCTTGAGGCCGAGTTGGGCGCGAATAGCTTCAGTGCGCTCCGGACCGATGTTGTTGGCAAGCGGGCCCGCGCCCTCGCCGCCTTCGCGCCACATGATGTAGCCCAGCCCCGGCTGACCCTCGCCTTGCGCCCATGAATTCATGCGGTCGCAGAATGCCCGGCTGCCGCCGCCGGGTCCGGGAATCGTCCAAACTTGGTTCTTCGAATCCTCCAGCATCCGCGCGAACACCTTGAAGCCCGACCCGCGGAAGTGCTCGGAGACGTCCTGCATCTCAAGCGGATTGCGCAGATCCGGCTTGTCGGTGCCGTACTTGCGCAAACTTTCAGCGAACGGGATGCGCGGCCAGTTCCTGGTCACCGGCTTGCCCTTGGCGAACTCCTCGAACACCCCGGTGATAACAGGCTCAACCGCAGAAAAAACATCGTCCTGCTCGACAAAGCTCATCTCAAGGTCGAGCTGGTAGAACTCGCCCGGCAGGCGGTCGGCGCGCGGGTCCTCGTCGCGGAAGCACGGCGCGATCTGGAAGTAGCGGTCGAAGCCCGACATCATCAACAGTTGCTTGTACTGCTGCGGCGCCTGCGGCAGTGCGTAGAACTTGCCGGGATGAATGCGCGAGGGAACCAGGAAGTCGCGCGCGCCTTCCGGCGAGGAGGCCGTCAGGATCGGAGTTTGGAATTCGAAGAAGCCCTGCTCCTTCATGCGCTTGCGCATCGAATCTACGATAGCGCCGCGGGTCATGATGTTCTGATGCAGATTCTCGCGACGAAGGTCAAGGAAACGGTACTTAAGCCTTATATCTTCAGGGTATTCCTGCTCGCCGAACACCGGCAGCGGCAATTCGGCGGCGGGTCCGAGCACCTCGATCTCGGTGACATAGATCTCGACGTCACCGGTCGGCAGTTCCGGATTCTCGGTGCCGGCGGGACGGCGTCGCGCCTTGCCGTCGATCCGGACCACCCATTCCGAGCGCAGCTTCTCGGCCAGCGCGAAGGCCGGCGAGTCCGGATCGGCCACGCACTGGGTCAGTCCGTAATGGTCGCGCAGGTCGATGAACAGCACCCCGCCGTGGTCGCGAATCCGATGGCACCAGCCTGACAGGCGGACCGTCTGGTCGATGTGGCTGTCGCGGAGCGCGCCGCAGGTATGGGACCGATAGCGATGCATGGGAATCCTGCAAGAAGGCGTCAGAGGCGGAATCAGAGGTTGGACCGGGCCGGAGGGGTGAGCGTCAGGGGTTTACCCGAGCGGAAGGAGCGCGGCAACCGAGGGACGGAACTTGAAAGAGCGATCCAGGGAGATCTTTTTTGACCGGAAAAGCCCGCAAAAAACAAGCGTGACGCACGTCGAAAGCAGGGCGACAAGGGCAAAAAGACGGGCTATGGAGCGTTCATGGACCTGATTAAGACCACTGCGGAGCTGACCTCCGTCTGCGCTCGCCTCGCCAAGCACCCGGTCATCACCGTCGACACCGAGTTCCTCCGCGAGACCACCTATTATCCCCTGCTCTGCGTCGTTCAACTGGCGAGCGCCGACGAGGCTATTGTGATCGATGCCCTGGCAGAGGGAATCGACCTGGATCCTTTTTTCGCCCTGATGTCGAACGAAAGCGTCCTCAAGGTTTTCCACGCAGCACGGCAGGACATCGAAATTATCTGGCACCAGGCCGGGATCATTCCCCATCCGGTCTTCGACACCCAGGTTGCGGCCATGGTGCTCGGACATGGCGATTCCATAGCCTATGACGCGCTGGTCGAACGCGTCACCGGGCACCGCCCGGACAAGACCCACCGCTTCACCGACTGGTCGCGCCGACCGCTGACCAGAGATCAGCTCGAATACGCCTTGGCGGATGTCACCCATCTCCGCGACGTCTTCGCCGCCCTCGACGCCGACCTCAAGAAGCGCGGCCGCAGCGACTGGGTCAGCGAGGAGATGGAGGTTCTGACCTCGCCGAGAACCTACGACTTCCACCCCGAGCGCGCATGGGAGCGATTGAAGACGCGGGTTCGCAAGCCGAAGGATCTCGCCATCCTGATGGAAGTGGCGGCCTGGCGCGAGCAGGAGGCCCAGAGCCGCAATATCCCGCGGTCCCGGGTTCTGAAAGACGACGCCGTCGGCGATATCGCGATCCATGCGCCGAGCAGCCCGGAACGGCTGGCGACGCTGCGCTCGCTGCCGAAAGGCTTTGAAAAATCCCGTTGGGGCGCCGACATCGTCGCGGCGGTCGAGCGCGGGCTCGCACGAGACCCGCGCACCCTGCCCAAGATCGAGAAGCCGCGCAACAATTCCAACGGCGCCGCCACGGTGGAGCTTCTCAAGGTCCTGTTGCGCATGACCTCCGAACGCCATGCCGTCGCCAGCAAGGTGATCGCGACCGTGGACGACCTGGAGCGGATCGTCGCCGATGATGAGGCCGATGTCGGTGCGCTGCACGGCTGGCGGCGTGAACTGTTCGGTGAGGCCGCCCTCGCGCTGAAGCATGGCAAGCTGGCGTTGGCGATCGAAAGGGGCCGCGTGGTGCGCGTGGAGCGGGGCTGAGGTCCCTCTGTCAGATTTGCCGGATGCTCGCGAAATCAAAATGCGAGTTCGGCGGATTTTCTCCGATCCGGATCATATGATCATTCACAAAACGGTAGGGCGGCACCGGAAGATTGTACGGCGCCGGCACGCCGCTGAACACGCGCCCTGCAAGATCGTATTTCGAACCGTGACAGGGACAGAAGTAGCCGCCGAGCCAGTCGGCCACCGGCTCGCTCGCACTTGGATCCGGATAGTAGAGCGGAATGCATCCGAGATGGGTGCAGATACCGACGAATACGCCGTAATTCGGATTAACCGAACGGTGCCAATTTTGGGCGTATGTCGGCTGCTGCATCTCATCGGACCGGGGATCGGCCAGCCGCTCGAGCAGCTTCGGACTCTGAAGCGCCTTGAGCGCCGCGGCAGGACGGTTGACCACGAAGATCGGATGATCGCGCCAGCGAGCGGTCACCTGCTGGCCGGGTTGCATCTTGCTGAGATCGAGCTCGACCGGACCGCCCGCCGCCAAAGTCGCCTTGTCCGGTTCAAGCTGCGCGATCATCGGTACGATTGAAGCCGCGACTCCAACGGTACCCACGGCGGCGGTGGCCACATAGAGGAAATCGCGGCGGCTCGGACGGCCGTCCGCAGATTCGCTGATGCGCGCGTGGGAGGAGCTTTCGGTCATGGCTTGCTCCACGAAATACTGGAGCCCCCATGCCGGATAATGCTTCGATGACAGGGCACACCAACATCACGATAACCGGCACGATGCGATTTCGAACAACCGCCGCGGTTCACAATGATGGGATCGAGCGGGACTCAGCGGAGCACGATCGAGCCCGAGCGGCCGACAAGGCGCGCCAGTTGCTTGAATCGGCCGCCAATGCGATCCGCGACCAGATCGACCAGCCGGTGTTCGAACACGAGAGTCAGCTTGCGGCCGCTGCTTTTGAAATGAGTGGCGGGCAATACGCCCGGCCGAGCCGCCGAAATCAAATGCGCGACGCGAAAGGCTGCGCCCAGAATGCGCGCTCGCTCATCCATCGGCGAAGTCACCAGTTCGCATACCGCCGGGGACGGTCCGTTCACCTCATTCAACCCGGCATAGCGGTAATACACCGACAGCGCGACGAAAGCGCGTCCCTGATGGTCGATGTTGCCGAAATTGCCGTGCATGATCAAATTAAGCGTCTGCTCGCTGCGGTAGTCCGGATGCGCGCGCCAGCCGATATCGGAAAGCAGGCAGGCGGCGTGACGCAGCCGGCGATCGTCTCCGGTCTCAGGAAGTTTCGCAATCCGGAACAGTCGATCGGTCCATTCGATCAGTTCCTCGGCATGACGTGCGGAACGTGAAAGCGAGCCGTTCAGCGACTGCGCGGCGCAGATCAATCCGTCCCGCAAGCGATCGGCGGCCGGCAGCATCGAATAAAGCAGACCTTCGCGGACACCATAGGTCGAAAACAAGATAGTCTTCGGCTTCGCGATCCGGATGATGTGTTCCAGCACGAGAGCGGCATAGGTCAGCAGCGGCTGGCGCGCTTCGGCGACGGCCTCGATATCCGCCAGCATCTCGGAAGCCGCCAGACGACGCAGCCGCCGGACGAAATCGAGCGCGTCGGCGGCGGGAATGGAATAGCCGTGCATGACGCGAAGCGGGTAGCCGCTCTGGATGATGTGAATGCGCGCCAGCGCCCGCCACGTCCCGCCGATCGCGTAGAAGTCACGGCCCTCGCCGGCCTTCAGCGACATCGCGCCGGCAAGCGCCGATTTTACGATGCGGTCGGCGCGCTTCAACGATTTCTTCGACGCATCCTGCAACGCGAGGCTGCCCAGAGGCAGCGTTATTCCGCGACCGATGCGATGACCGCGCACGTCGGTCAGTTCCAGCGAACCGCCGCCGAGATCACCCACGATCCCGTCCGGCTTGTGGAAGCTGGAAACCACGCCCTGCGCTGCCAGGTAAGCCTCCTGCGATCCGGACAGGATTTCAACCGGCACTCGGCAGATACGTTCAGCCTTGGCTATGAAATCGGAACCATTCGTGGCATCGCGACAAGCGGCGGTTGCGATGGCGTAAACGCGACCGACCTTCATGACCCTGCACAGGGCGTGAAAACGGCGCAGGGCTGCGAGCGCCTTGTCGGTCGCATCCGGCGCGAGCAGCCCGGTGGATTGCACTTCGCGCCCGAGCCCGCACGATGCCTTCTCGTTGAAAATCGAGACGAGGCTCCGCTCCAATGCTTCATAAACGACGAGACGGACGGAATTGGAGCCGATGTCGATAACAGCGACGCTTAAGTCAGGCTTGCTTTGGCGTGGATATTTCCGCACAGGCCTCCTTTGCGGGCGACTGCCGCTCTGCGCGACGCGTGAGGCGGCGCGGCGAAGATTCCTTGAGCGACTTTCCACGGCCGGACAAACTCGGATTCGTCATGAAATAGTTGTGCAGGTTGAAGGGCTCATCACCCTTCGCGGCCTTCATACGCGTTGACGTTCCATCCGGCAACAACTGCCAGCTCTGTTCGGTATCCTTCAGGTTCGCGACCATGATCTGTTCGAGAACCTGCTGATGCACCGTGGCATTTTGCAACGGGCACAGCACTTCGACGCGGCGGTCGAGGTTGCGCGGCATCATGTCCGCGGACGAGATATACACAGCGGCCTTCGGGCCGGGCATCGGTTGTCCCATTCCAAAACCGTAGATCCGTCCGTGCTCCAGAAACCTGCCGATGACTGACTTGACGCGAATATTTTCAGATAATCCGGGAACTCCGGGTCGAAGACAGCAAATGCCGCGCACGATCAACTCCACGGAAACGCCGGCTTGGGACGCTTCATACAGAGCATCGATGATGTCGGGATCGACCAGCGCGTTCATCTTCATCCAGATCGCGGCCGGTTTGCCGTTGCGGGCAAAACCGGTTTCACCGCGAATGTGATCGAGAATCCGGTTTCGCAATGTCAGCGGCGACACCGCCATCTTCTCGATGTCGCTCGGCTCGGCGTAGCCCGTGATGTAATTGAATACGCGCGCGGCGTCGCGGCCAATGGCCGGATCTGACGTAAAATACGACAAGTCGGTGTAGATGCGCGCCGTCACGGGGTGATAATTGCCGGTCCCGGTGTGAACGTAGGTCGTGAGACCTCCACCCTCCCGGCGCACCACCATCGACAGCTTGGCGTGCGTCTTCAGTTCGATGAATCCGTAAACCACCTGTACGCCGGCGCGCTCGAGATCGCGCGCCCAGCGGATGTTGGCTTCTTCGTCGAACCGCGCCTTGAGTTCGACCAGCGCCGTGACCGACTTGCCCGCCTCCGCGGCCTCCGCCAGCGCCCGCACGATCGGCGAGTTGATGGAGGTGCGGTAAAGCGTCTGCTTGATCGCGACGACGTCGGGATCTCGCGCGGCCTGTTGCAGGAACTGCACGACGACATCGAACGATTCATAGGGATGATGAACGATCAGGTCCTTCTGCCGGATCGCGGCGAACACATCGCCGCCGTGATCGCGCACACGCTCGGGATGGCGCGGCACGTAGGGCACGAATTCAAGATCGGGCCGGTCGAGCCGCGTCAGTTGCGACAATTCGTTCATGGCCAGAACGCCGTCGACCAGCAACACTTCATCGTCAGTGGCCGATAGCGCCCGCTGCACGAACGCGCGCAGCTCGGCCGGCATCGCGGCTTCGATTTCAAGACGGATGACGGAGCCGCGACGGCGGCGCTTCAATGCGGTTTCGAACAGGCGAACCAGATCTTCCGCCTCCTCCTCGATCTCCAGCTCGGAGTCCCGGATGATGCGAAACGCGCCCTGCCCCTTGACCGTGTAGCCTGGAAACAGCCTGTTGATGAACAGGCTGGTGGCGCCTTCGAGCGTGATCAGCCTGACGGGGTCGTCCTTGCTCGCCGGCGGCAGCCGCAGAAACCGGTCGATCTTGCCGGGCATACGGATCAGCGCGTTCATCGACTTGCCGTCGGAGGCGCGCGCGAGTTGCAGCGCGATGGTGAAGCCGAGACTCGGAATGAACGGAAACGGATGGGCCGGATCGATGGCGAGCGGCGTCAGCAGGGGGAAGATATTGTGGAGGAAATGATCCGCGATCCAGGTCCGCTCGGCCTTGGTGACGTCCTTGCCGTCGATCAGGACGATCCCGACCTCGGCCAGTATATTGCGCAGATCGCGCCAGATCGCCTGCTGGTCGTTTGCAAGATTCGACACGGTTTTGTTGATGAGAACGAGCTGCTCCGATGGCGTCAGCCCGTCCGGGCTGCGTTCCGTGATCCCTTCCCGCACCTGCGCCTTGATGCCGGCGACGCGGACCATAAAGAACTCGTCAAGGTTATTGGCGGAAATCGACAGGAAGCGGACGCGTTCGAGCGCGGGATGGCCGGGATTGACCGACTCCTCGAGCACCCGGCGATTGAAATGCAGCCAGGACAGCTCCCGATTGATGAACCGTTCCGGGCTGGTCCGGATTGCGGAATGCTGCTCCGGTTCTGATTTTTTATCTTCAATTACAATGGCTTGAACGGAATCCATGGGTGTGTTGGTCCATATCTCGTCGAATCGCCGGCAGGCCGCGCAAACAGCGGCGAACCATGGGTCAGATCGATGACGTTTCAATGACGACGTTTCGATGACATTGACGTACCGGAAGGCTGGCGCGTCAAGACCGGAGACGGCGTGGCCGAACCTCCGCTTCTCAGTCCTGATCGCGCAGCAATTCGGCGGCAAGCGCGCGCGTCACCGGCCTGCCCCGCCGCAACGATTCCGCATCGAGTTGTTCGACGGCGTGGCGAAGCGCGGCGAACGACCGCTCGGTCCGCGTGGCGATGAAGTTGACGACGGTCTCGTCGATGTTCATCTGGCGGTCGGCACAGAACTTGACGATCAGCGCCCGCAGCAGATGATCGTCGGGCGGCATCAGCGTGACCACGGGCACGGCGCGAAGCCGGGAGCGCAGGTCACGCAATCCGATGTCGATTGCGGCCGGAGGCAGCCGCGCCGTCAGCAGGACGAACGCGCTGTCCTCGCGGGCAAGATTCATCAGGTGAAACAGCGCCGGCTCGTCGAAGGCTCGCGGATTGATGTCCTCGACGACGAGCGCGCCGGTCGCCAGCGTCCCCGGCACCGCCGCCGCCGTGAGGCCGTGCGCGCTTATGGTTCGCGCGCCCGCCCGCTCCGCCCAGATCGCCGCAAGATGGCTCTTGCCGCAACCCTCGGGGCCGGCAAGCAGCATGATCCGGTTCGGCCATTCCGGCCAGCTCTCGATCAGCGACAGCGCCGCCGCGTTGGCCGATCCTTCAAGAAAATCGTCCCGCGAAAGGCTTTCCGCGTGCGGAAGCGCGAATGCAAGCTGACGGGGTCGGGGGCGGCCTGCCACGCATCTCCTCCATGTCGTGATCCAATTCTAACATCCACATCCCGTTTCGGCAGACGATTTTCGCAAATGCCGGAAAATCCACTCCATTAGCGCCCCGCGGGCACGCGCGATCTTCATTTCGGATCGATGGTGCTCATGTGACGCACCCACTCGACGAGATAGAAAGAGACTGAAACCAGGGTCAAGATCGCGATGGCGGCCATCAGAAGGGTTTCGTAGGGCGAGGAATCAAACCCGAAACCGAGCGCCGCCAGCACCAGCGCCGCGAATCCGACCTGCGCCCCCGTATTGAGCTTCGAGACCAGCAGCGGCCTCATGGGCACCGGCTTATTGAACAGCCACGACACGATCACGGCCCCGATGATCATGATGTCGCGCGAGACCACCAGGATAACCAGCCAGATGGGAACGGCCCCCAAGATGCCGAGTGTCACGAAGATCGAGACCAGCAACGCCTTGTCGGCCAGCGGATCCAGAAGCGCGCCCAGTTCGCTCGCCATATTGAAGCGCTTGGCCAGAAACCCGTCCACCGCATCGCTGACGCCGGCAATGACAAAGATGGCGAAAGCGATTTCCATCTGATTGGAGGCGATAGCCCAGATAATGATTGGCACGAGCAGAATACGGCCGAGCGTAATGATATTTGGAATACTCACGCGACGTTTCCCAGGCTCCGGACAATTTCCGCACAAAACGTTCGGGAGCCGAGGCTTTGCAGAAGAGACCGGCCTTTGTCTACATAGTATATGCGGACAGCCTGTGCGAACCATTGCGCAAGTCAGCAATCCGACGTAACCAGCCGGGAATGTCCTCGGACGCGGCTAGTATGGTGGTTCAGAAGTTCGCTTCATTGCCCCATCGAGTCCGTCAAGCGAACTTCTGAACCTAAACCACACTAGAATCATAAAGTTGCTAGTGTCCCTTTGATTCCGAAGTTCGTATCAAAGGTTGCGGCAAGGGTATGTGAACTTCGGAATCGGGACACTAGCATGACCGACAGGAACAACAGCCTTACCTATGCCGGGGCAGGTGTCGATATCGACGCCGGCAACCGGCTGGTCGACCTCATCAAGCCGATGGTCCGCGCGACCGCGCGCGCCGGCGCTGATGCCGAGATCGGCGGATTCGGCGGATTGTTCGATCTCAAGGCAGCCGGATTCACCGATCCGATTCTGGTCGCGGCCAACGACGGGGTCGGAACCAAGGTCAAGCTTGCGATCGAAACCGGTATGCACGATACCATCGGCATCGATCTCGTCGCCATGTCCGTCAACGATCTTGTCGTGCAAGGCGCGGAGCCGTTGTTCTTCCTCGATTATTTTGCCTGCGGCAAGCTCGACCCCGAAACGGCCGCGGCGATCGTGGCCGGCATCGCGGAAGGTTGCCGGGAGGCGGGTTGCGCCCTGATCGGCGGCGAAACCGCCGAAATGCCGGGCCTCTACAAGGAAGGCGACTACGATCTTGCCGGCTTCGCAGTCGGCGCGGCGGAACGCGGTGCGCTGTTGCCGGGCCGCGATATCGCCGCCGGAGATGCGGTGATCGGACTTGCGTCGTCCGGCGTCCATTCCAACGGCTATTCGCTGGTCCGCAAGATCGTCGAAATCGCGGGAGCGGCCCTCGCCGCTCCCGCGCCATTTGCCCCGGTGACGACCCTGGGAGGCGCGCTGCTGACCCCCACCCGGCTCTACGTCAAATCCTGCCTGCGCGCGATCCGCGAAACCGGCGCGGTGAAAGGGCTTGCCCACATCACCGGAGGCGGCTTCACCGACAACATCCCTCGCGTGCTGCCCGAAGGACTGGGTGTGCGGATCGATCTCACCAGGTTGACGGTGCTTCCGGTATTCAAATGGCTGGCGCATCAGGGCGGCATCGCCGAGCGCGAAATGCTTCGAACCTTCAATTGCGGCATCGGAATGGTCGCGATCGTGCGCCGCGACGCGGTTCAGCAGGTCGTGGACGTGCTGGCGCAGGCAGGCGAACGCGTTTCGCTGCTCGGCGACGTGATCGCCGCGGACGGCGAAGGCCGTGTCATTTACGATGGCCGCCTCGATCTCGCAATGTAGAACGCCGCCGCAGGAATGAGAGCATGAAACGCCGTGTCGCCATCCTGATTTCCGGACGCGGATCGAACATGACGGCATTGGTGGAGGCCGCAAAGGCCGAGGAATTTCCGGCTGAAATCGCCCTCGTCATTTCCAACAAGGCCGATGCGGCGGGCCTCGCCGGAGCCCGAGCGGCCGGCATCGAGACCCTCGTCATCGAAAGCAAGCCGTTCGGCAAGGATCGCGCGGCGTTCGAGGCGAGACTGCAATCCGCTTTGGACGACAAGCGTATCGAATTCATCTGCCTCGGCGGCTTCATGCGGCTGTTCACTGCCGAATTCGTCCAACGCTGGCGTGGACGAATGCTCAACATCCATCCCTCGCTGCTTCCGTCGTTCCGGGGACTAGACCCTCACGGCCAGGCCCTGCGCGCGGGCGTGAAAATCTCGGGCGCCACGGTTCATTTCGTCGTGGCGGAAACAGACGCCGGTCCCATTGTCATGCAGGGTGCGGTAGCCGTTCGCGGCGACGATACGGCGGAGACGCTGGCCGCGCGCGTGCTGGAGATCGAGCATCGTATCTATCCCGATGCGCTGCGGCTGGTCGCGGGCGGTGGCGCGCGACTGGACGGCGACATCTGCAAGACGTCGGCGAATGCCAGTCCGGACGATAGCCTGATCTCGCCGTCGGTGATCTGACCATGTCCGGCCGAGGTCAAAACGAACCGTCCCTCTCCCGTGCGACCATGACCGCGTCGCCGGGCTGATCGCGGGGCAAGCATCACGCCGCTGTAGATCACGTTCATGATCCTGGATCGAATCGATCCAGGATCATGAACGTGATCGATTCCAATGTTTTGAGACGCGGGATGCGGGCGGAAAACCGCTGCACACTTTTCCCCATCCCGCTCTAGATGTGCTTATCGGCGATCCGCATGCGCTTGCGCAGCACCGCTCCGGCACTAAGCACGATCACAACACCTACCACACCACACAACACCTCGCCTCCGGGTCCGCCCGAGGCAAATCGCGGCGCGATGCCGAACCACCCCAAGACCGCATCCAGAAAGCGACCGGCGCCCGCGTCGAAGAACTGATGCAACCGCGGCGCAACCGCCGGATCGGTCGCGATGACCCCGCCCGCGATCCAGCCCAGCAACGCCGATCCGGCCCAGACCAGAAAAGGCAGGCGTGTCAGAAGCATCATGATCAGCGCGGCACCGGTCACGATCAGCGGCACGCTGACGGCCAGCCCGATCATCAACAGCGCCACGCTGCCATTCGCCGCCGCCGCGATCGCGATCACATTATCGAGACTCATGACGAAGTCGGCGACCACCACGACCCGAACGGCGGCCCAGAGAT
>CAZOOO010000090.1:0-11969 GCA_964581435.1 uncultured Hyphomicrobiales bacterium
TTCCGCGAGATCGCGCTCGACAAAATCCGGGACGTGGCACTCATGCGGAAACTGAACGGTTACAGCAACGCGGCAACCTTCATGGTCCGCCCACTCTAGAGCCTCCCGTTTCTGACGGTATCAGAATCGGGCTCTATGATTTTGATTCGACGCGTTTTCTTCACGTGAACCGGTCCTCACTTCGCTCGAAAACGCTATAGAGCGGGATGAGGAAAAGTGTGCAGCGGTTTTCCGCCCGCATCCCGCGTCTCAAAATATTGGAATCGATCACGTTCATGATCCTGGATCGATTCGATCCAGGATCATCGTGATCTGGGCCGGAGATCTTTCGATGAGTGTGCCCTCGGAACGGATCGTCGACCTGTACGAACGGCACGCGCAGGTCTTCGATCGCGAGCGCGGCAGGAGCCTGTTCGAACGCGGCTGGCTTGACCGATTTCGCACGATCGCAGGCGCCGGAGCGGCCATTCTCGATGTCGGTTGCGGATCGGGCGAGCCGATCGCGCATTATCTCATCGCTGCCGGACATAACGTGACCGGCGTCGATTCGTCGAAGACGATGATCGCGATTTGCCGGAAGCGCTTCCCGGAGCAGTCGTGGCTCGTTGCCGATATGCGCGGCCTCGCGCTCGGCCGTCGATTTGGCGGCATTCTCGCGTGGGACAGCTTTTTTCATCTCGCACAACCCGATCAGCGGGCGATGTTTGCGATCTTTGCTGCGCATGCTGCGGAAGGATGCGCACTGATGTTCACCAGCGGCCCGCGTGCGGGCGAGGCGATCGGATCGTATCAGGGCGAGGCGCTGTACCACGCCAGTCTCGATCCCGACGAATATCGGGCGTTGCTGCGTGCCAACGGATTTGATGTGGTCGACCACGTTGCCGAAGACGCAGCATGTGGCGGCCACACGATATGGCTGGCGCGATCGGCGGGAAGCGGCCGCGCCGACTGCTAACGCGCTCGGGTCAGCTCGCTTCCGCAAGCAGCGACAGTTGATGCGGCTGGGGTTCGACGTCGGTATGGTCGGTGAGGCTGGTCGGATAGGCGCCGGTAAAGCAGTGGTCGGAATACTTCGGGTTCGCGGGATCGCGTCCGGGCTCGCCCATGGCGCGGTACATGCCGTCGATGGAGAGGAAGGCCAGCGAATCCGCGCCGATCATCTCACGCATCTCTTCGAGGCTGTGGGTCGCGGCCAACAGTCCGTTCCGGTCGGGCAGGTCGATGCCGTAGTAATCGGGATGGATGATCGGCGGCGAGGCGAGGCGGAAATGCACCTCCGTAGCCCCGGCGTCGCGCATCATGCGGACGATCTTTCTCGAAGTCGTGCCGCGCACCAGCGAGTCGTCGATCAGGATGATGCGTTTGCCGGCGATCGCGGCGCGGTTGGCGGAATGCTTCATCCGGACGCCGAGTTCGCGAACGCTTTGCGCCGGCTGGATGAATGTGCGGCCAACATAATGGTTTCTGATGATGCCTAGTTCGTAGGGCACCCCGGAGAAACGACTGTAGCCAAGGGCGGCAGGCACGCCGGAATCAGGCACCGGCACCACGACATCGACATCGACATGACTTTCGCGGGCCAGTTGCGCGCCGAACGCCTTGCGGACTTCATAGACCGAACGGCCTGCGACGATCGAATCCGGCCGTGAAAAATAGATGTATTCGAAGATGCACGGCCTGGGCGGCATCGGAGGAAAGGGCTTGTGAATCTCGGTTTGAATGACGTCATCCTTACGGTGAAACACGATGACTTCGCCTGGTTCGATGTCACGGACATACTTGGCGCCGATGATGTCGAGCGCACAGGTTTCCGAGGCAAGGATCGGGCAACCGTCGAGTTCGCCGAGCACGAGCGGACGGATGCCTCGCGGATCGCGCGCTCCAACCAGCTTCTTGTTGGTCAGCGACACCAGCGCATAGGCGCCCTCAATGGCCCGGAGCGCTTCGATATAGCGCTCGATGAAGCGGCCGCGCCTCGACTGCGCGACCAGATGTAGGATGGCCTCGGTATCGGAGGTCGATTGCATCAAGGCGCCACGGCCTACCAGTTCGCGGCGCAGCGTCAGTCCGTTGGTGAGGTTGCCGTTGTGGGCGACGGCGAACCCGCCGGCGTGGAGTTCGGCGAACAGCGGCTGCACGTTGCGCAGGATGGTGCCGCCGGTGGTGGAGTAGCGGGTGTGGCCGACAGCGGCGCTGCCGGGAAGACGTTCGATCACCTCGCGGCGGGAGAAGGCGTCACCGACAAGTCCGAGCCGGCGCTCGGAGTGGAAGCGGTGGCCGTCGAAGGTCACGATGCCGGCCGCTTCCTGGCCGCGATGTTGGAGGGCATGAAGACCGAGCGCGGTGATCGCCGCGGCGTCCGGATGGCCGAAAATGCCGAACACGCCGCATTTTTCACGGAGCGCGTCGCCGTCAGGATCGAAATCGGGCTCGGGGTCGTGTGAAGAAGCGCCGCTGGAAAGGCTCTGCTGACAGTCCATTGCGCCTCGCTTTCGGCGGCACCTGAGTAAGTCGGGAACGTCAAGCCCCCACCCCAAACTACTGTTCCGCCGGCTTGCCGTCGATCAGCTTTTGCAGGCTGTCTCGGGCAGGTTTGGAATAGCCATCGGCGCCGGGGGACGCAGGTTCCGCATCCGGCTGCTCCTCTTCGGGCTTATTCTTCTTGAGCTTGTTTAAAATGGTGTTTTCGGGATCGTCCGGCAAGAGCGATTGTAGCCAGATGCCGGTGGAATTGAGCACCGTGAGCGATTTTGCTCCCGTGACCCAATCCGGCCGCTGCTTGTCCGGAACCAGCCAGGTGAAGAACAGGAAGGCGACGACAACGATCAGCAGGCCCCGCGCTAAGCCGAACAGGAAACCGAGGGTACGGTCGAGCGCGCCGATCCGGGAATCGAGGACCATGTCCGAAATGCGCGTGGTGAGGATCGAAACCACGATCAGGGTGCCGATGAAAACGCCGCCGATCACGGCTGCGGCCGCCAGCGTTTCGCTCTCGATATAGGTCTTGGCGAACGGCAATAGCTTCTGGAACGAGTAAAGCGTGGCCAGCGCGGCTATGCCCCATGAGGCGATCGACAGGATTTCGCGCATGAAGCCGCGAATCATCGCCAGCAGGCCCGAAATCAGCATCACGGCGAGCAGAACGAGGTCGAGGATGGTTATCGGCATCGGCTGGTCAGGTCCGCTCGTAAATCTCGAAAACCACGAATCGTTACTTAATTGCCGGTCCGGCAGACGATCATATCGCACGTCCGGCAAGGACGTTTTCGCACAACGCTGTCATCGGCCATGCGGCCGCGCCGGATGTATAGCGGCGGCGGGCGCTGAGGTCACGCCGCTTTAGCCGTCCTGACGACGGATTCGGCCGGGTGTGGCATTTTTCTCCGGGTCGGCGCGTGTACCGGACCGGCCTTGCCCGCGCGCGGCGATGTCCGCCACCAGCGTGGTCAACCCGGCGACGGTATCGAGGGAAAGACCGGCATCGCCGCCGATATCGCCACGGGCCGATTCCGGCAGCACGGCACGTCCGAATCCGAGCTTGGCGGCTTCCTTCAGCCGCGCCGGGGTTTGCGCCACCGGCCTGACCGCGCCGGATAGTGAAATCTCGCCGAAATAGACCGCATCGGTCGGGAGTTGGGCGTTGGTCAGCGACGACACCAGCGCCGCGGCAGCAGCAAGATCGGCGGCCGGCTCGTTGATTCGCAGGCCGCCCGCCACATTGAAATAAACGTCGTGCCCAGAAAGCTTGACCCCGCAATGGGCTTCGAGAACCGCCAGCACCATGGAGAGCCGGTTCGAATCCCAGCCGACCACGGCGCGCCGCGGCGTGCCGAGCGCCGTCGGCGCCACCAGTGCCTGCAATTCCACCAGCACCGGCCTGGTGCCCTCGATGCCCGCGAATACAGCCGTACCCGGACTGCCGAGATCGCGTTCCGACAGGAACAGTTCGGACGGATTGGAGACTTCGCGCAGGCCCAATCCCGTCATCTCGAAGACGCCGATCTCATCGGTGGGGCCAAACCGGTTCTTCACCGCGCGCAGAATGCGAAATTGCTGCGAGCCTTCGCCTTCGAATGACAGCACCGCATCGACCATGTGCTCGACCACCCGGGGGCCGGCGATCTGGCCGTCCTTGGTGACATGGCCCACCAGGATCAGCGCCGTCCCGGATTTTTTGGCGAAGCGAATCAGGGCCTGCGCCGAAGCGCGCACTTGCGTCACGGTTCCCGGCGCCGATTCCACCGTGTCGGTCCACATGGTCTGGATCGAGTCGATCACCACGAGGCGCGGCACCGCGCCTTCGGACAGGGTGGCGACGATATCCTCAACCGAGGTTTCCGCCGCCAGTTGCACCGGCGCGTCGGCAAGCCCGAGGCGTTCGGCGCGCAACCGCACCTGCGCCACCGCTTCCTCGCCCGAGATATAGACCGCGCGATGGCCGGCGCGCGCCAGCAGGCTCGTTGCTTGTGTAAGGAGAGTCGATTTGCCGATTCCCGGATCGCCGCCGACCAGAAGCACCGAGCCGCGTACAAAGCCGCCGCCGGTCACGCGATCCAGCTCGGTCATGCCGGAGGACAGGCGCGGCGCATCCTGCGTCTTGCCCGTCAGCGTCTCCAGCGTGAACAATCGGCCCTTGCGCCTGGAACGGACGCTGACCGGCATCGTCGTTGCGCCGGTCAAGTCCTCTTCGGCCAGCGTATTCCATTCGCCGCAGGCGTCGCACTTGCCCTGCCAGCGGTTATAGGCCGAGCCGCAGTTCTGGCAGACGAAGGAGAGGGTGGGTTTTGCCATTTTAAGAAATCGGCGTCAGGTCCGAGGTTCGGCGGGGCCGCCCTTGTAGATTCGGCTGTAGCGGTCGCCCAGGCTGGTCAGCACTTCGTAGCCGATGGTGCCGAAATGGTGCGCAAGTTCGTCCACGGTGATGCCTTCGCCGATCAGCGCCGCCAGATCGCCGCGCCGGACTCCGGCATGGGACGGCAGGTCGGTGATGTCGACCGCCAGCAGATCCATGGAAATCCGGCCTGCCACCGGGCACCGCGTTCCGGCGACAACAACGTCGGCGCCGCGGGTGCCGTCATTGCTGCCGCCGGCGCGGAAATATCCGTCGGCGTATCCGGCCGCGACGATGGCGAGCCTGGTCGGCCGCCGCGCGGTCCACGTCGCGCCGTAGCCGACGCTTTCGCCTTTGCCGATCGAGCGGGTCTGGATGATCCGCGCCTTCAATTCGATGACCGGCTGCATAGGATTGCCGGCTTCAGGCGTGGGATTGACGCCGTAAAGCGCCGCGCCCGGACGCACCAGGTCGAACTGATATTGCGGCCCGAGAAAAATGCCGGACGAGTTCGCCAGCGAAGCGGGAACGCCGGAAAACCGGCTGGCGATCTCGCGGAAGGCCGCGACCTGTCTGGCGTTGAGCGGATGATGAAGGGTTTCGGCGCAGGCGAGGTGACTCATCACCAGCATGATGCCGTGATCGCCGGCTTCGATTCTTGGAATCATGGCTTGCGCCTCGTCGATGGTGAGGCCGAGGCGGTTCATGCCGGTGTCGATGTGGATGGCCGCGCCGCCGGCCCAGCCGGTGCGGCGGCGGAACGCGTCCCATTCCGCGAGTTCATTGAGATCGCCGATCACGGGCCGGCAATTGATCGCGGCGAAGGCGTCGCCGCAATTCTGAAAAAGGCCGTCCAGCGCATAGAGGTCGGCGGCGGGAGCGGCGGCGCGGACCACGCGGGCCTCGTCGAGCGTGGCCACGAAAAACGTCCTGCATCCGGCGGCAGCCAGCGCGCGCACCACGGGCCCGGCTCCGCAGCCGTAGGCATCGGCCTTGACGACGCCGGCGCATTCGGCGGGCACGGCGGTCTTTTCAAGCTTGCGCCAGTTGGCGACGATGGCGTCGAGATCGACGGTGAGGGTGCCGACCGCCGCGGTGGCCGTAACAGCCGCGTCGGCTGGCGTGCTGTCGGACGTCGTTTTGGAATCGGGCATGAGATTCATGCCGCATGGTATGCAAGGCCGCCCGGCGGTTCAACCGCGCGAGCGGTCTGTCTGGAAGGTGTGTAAAGCTAGATCCGCTCGGGCAGGTGGCCGTCATGTGCGAGGTCGCTGAAGCGGGTGAACTGCCCCTCGAATTGCAGTTCGACGGTGCCGGTCGGTCCGTGCCGCTGCTTGCCGATGATGACTTCGGCCTTGCCGTGCACCAGCGACATGTCGAGCTGCCATTTCTCGTGTTCCGGCGTGCCCGCCCGCGGCTCTTTGTTCTGAAGGTAGTATTCCTCGCGGAACACGAACATCACGACATCGGCGTCCTGTTCGATCGAGCCGGATTCGCGAAGGTCCGAGAGTTGCGGGCGCTTGTCGTCCCGGCTTTCGACCTGACGCGACAATTGCGACAGCGCGATGATCGGAACGTTCAACTCCTTCGCCAGCGCTTTCAGGCTGGTGGTGATCTCGGTGACTTCCTGCACGCGGTTGTCGCTGCGCTTGCCGCTGCCCAGCAGAAGCTGGATGTAGTCGACGATCAGCACGTCGAGCCCCTTCTGGCGCTTCAGGCGACGCGCGCGCGCCGTCAACTGCGAAATCGACAGGCCGCCGGTCTCGTCGACGAAGAGCGGCAGGTGCTCCAGCTCGATGGTGTGATCGCGGATCTTCTCGAAGTCGCTTTCGGTGATGCCGCCGCGCCGGATATTGCTGGAAGCGATGCTGGTCTGCTCGGCGAGAATACGCGTCGCCAGTTGCTCCGCCGACATTTCGCAGGAGAAGAAGCCCACGATCCCGCCGTTGACGGTCTTCATCGTGCCGTCAGGCTGAAGCTCCGACTGATGAGCTCTGGCGATGTTGTAGGCAATGTTGGTCGCGAGCGCGGTCTTGCCCATGCCCGGCCTGCCGGCGACGATGATCAGGTCGGACGGTTGCAGTCCGCCCATTCTCGAATCGAGATCGCGCAGGCCCGTCGCGATGCCGGACAGTTTTCCGTCGCGGCGGTAGGCGTTGGCCGCCATGTCGAGCGCGATCTTCATCGCCTGCGAGAATTTCTGGAAGCCGCCTTCATAGCGGCCGGATTCGGCCAGTTCGTAGAGGCGGCGCTCGGCATCCTCGATCTGCGCCCGCGGCGCGAAATCGACCGGCGCGTCGTAGGCGACGTTGACCATGTCCTCGCCGATGTGGATCAACTCCCGGCGCAGCGCCTGCTCATAGATGGTGCGACCATAATGAAGTGCGTTGATGATCGTGGTGGCTTCCGCCGCCAGACGGGCGAGGTACTGGCTTGCGGTCATGCCGCCGATGTCGGTCTCGGCGGGAACGAAGGTCTTGACCGTGACGGGCGTCGCGACCTTGCCGGCGCGAATCAGGCTGGCTGCGGTCTCGAAGATGGTGCGATGGATCTGTATAAGGAAGTGCTTCGGCTCCAGGAAATCCGAAACCCGGTAGAATGCGTCGTTGTTGACGAGAATGGCGCCGAGAATGCCGCGCTCCGCTTCGATGTTGTGCGGCGGGGTGCGGTAGGCCGGTGTCGTCGCATCAGGCGCAAGCTTCAGGATGTTCGAATCAGCCATGGCTTTCGGATTCTGACCTGGATTATTCATGGGATACAGGGCCCGCATAAAGCGCCGCTCCGGTGGACAGCGAAAGCGAGGTCTTAGCCTTTATGCACGATTCCCACATCACCTTGAATGAAACTTGAGTCGAAAACGCAACGAACTTGACTGGTGCAGAAACGAATCTCCGTCCGGCTCGCCGGGCGCGATGACGGTCAAGGCCAAACTGCGAGCCGATGCGGATCGGATTTTGCCTGCTGGAGAAGTCACTCGCCCGCGATCTGAAGCCGCGGACGCTGCTTTCGCTCGATGCTTCGCAGTCTGGCTTCGCCGCGCGGGATATAGTCGCGCGTCATCGGCACGATGCCTTGCCGCTTGGCGATCTGAATCTGGAAATTCATCAGGTTCTGCTTGCGGAACGACATTTCCGAAGACGCCAGATAAAATTCCCACATTCGCGCGAAACGTTCGTCGTACAGCCGCACGGCTTCCTCGCGCCGCGCCATGAAGCGTTCGCGCCATGCCTTCAGCGTCTCCGCATAGTGCAGGCGCAGGATTTCGATATCGCAGACAAGCAGTCCTGCGCCCTCGATGGCGGGCAGGACTTCCGACAGCGCGGGGATGTAGCCGCCCGGGAAGATGTACTTCGCGATCCAGGGATTGGTGATGCCCGGACCCTCGGACCGGCCGATCGAATGCAGCAGCATCACGCCGTCGGGTTCGAGCAACTCGGCGCAGCGTCTGAAAAAGGTGTCGTAGTGGTCGACGCCGACGTGCTCGAACATCCCGACGGATACGATGCGATCGAACGGTCCGGGAATATCGCGATAATCCTGGAGCAGGTATTTCGTCGATTGCGTCAGGTTTCTTTCCGCCGCGCGGGCGTTCGACACCTGGAGCTGTTCGGTTGATAGCGTGATGCCGGTGAGGTGGGCGCCGGTCATCTCTGCGAGATACAGGCTGAGGCCGCCCCAGCCCGAGCCGATATCGAGAACCCTGTGTCCGCGTTCGGGCAGGATCTTGGCGGTGATATGCCGTTTCTTTGCAAGCTGGGCGTCGTCCAGCGTCGTGTCCGGAGCCTCGAAGTACGCGCAACTGTATTGTTTGTCCGCATCCAGGAACAGCGAATAGAGCCTGCCGTCGAGATCGTAATGGCGCGCGACGTTATTCCTTGACCGTCCGCGCGGATTGAATTGCTGGATGTTGCGGACGAGATAGCGGAGCCACCATCGCAGTCGACCCCAGCGCGGCGTGATGTCGGGCTGGTCGAGGAGGATCGCCAGGACGTCGATGATCGCCCCCCGCTCGACCAGTAATGTCCCATCAGTGTAGGCTTCGCCGAAGGACATTTCAGGATCGAGCAGAAGCTGGCGTGCGACTTCGTTCGTGGCCAGACGCACTCGCACCGGTTCGCCGGTGCCGTCGCCGCAGGTAAAGGTCATGCCGCTCGCGGTTACGAATGTGATCGAGCCGCGCCGGACAAACTGGTTCAGAAAAAACCGTAACAAACGGTCCATCGAAACCACCATCATCACGAGGACGCGTCAGCCGCCGTAACTCTGGGAACAGTGTCCAAGTTCCATATAGAAACGATAATGTCTCGGCGGCCGGTTCACCAATGCCCGGACCGCAAGGCCGATATCCAAAATCGAGTTGCCGTCACGTGCGGCGCCCATCTCCGCGCTTCCATTCGCAGCATAATGGGCTAAAACGTGTGCCGCTGCGGCCCGCAGCGCAGTTCCGCACCCGGAGGAATGAGAATGTCGAGCCGAGCGCTCAGTTTAGCGGCGGTGATGCTTGGGATAGCTGTTTTCGCGGCAGATGATGCGGGAGCGAAAGATCTCGAGGCGGGAAAGTCGGCTGCGCAGATTTTTTCGGGGAACTGCGCCGCCTGTCACAGCAAGGGTGCTCGCGGGCTGCTCAGGACGGTGGCCCCCGGATCGCTGCCAGCCTTCCTGCGCCAGCATTATACCACCGGCCCCGACATGGCCGGGATGTTGAGCGCCTATCTGATTTCCAGCGGCGCGGCCGATCAGCGGTATCGCGCCGAGCGCCCGAGATCGCATCCGGGTGATGTGAGGCCGGAACCGCGACAGGCGGATCGACAGGGCAGGAAGCCGCCTCCCCAGGCGACGCAGCCCGATCCTGCCGCGCAGAATGAAATGCAGGCAGGCAAGGACGGGCTTGGAAGGCGCGTCGTGCGGCCGGTCGCCGGGAATTCCGAGGCTGCGACGAGGCCGGCTCCGGAAGAGGCCAGCGCGCAGGGCAGGCGGAAGCCCCGAGATAAAAAGCTCGGCAAGCAGGGCCCGGACGAGTCGGCGAAAACAGGTGCCGCGGAACAGGGCGCGTCCCCGCACGACTCTGCGACGAAGCCGGAAACGGCGAAGACTGAGTCGTCCGACATGACGCCGGTCAAGAAAGAAGAAGCGGTCAAGGAAACACCCAAGGACGAAGCGCCAAAAAAGAAATCCGCCAAGGAACAGGCCGACGAGAAACAGCCTGCTCCGGAGCAGGCCGCAAAGCCTGAGGCGGTCAAGCCGGACGCGCCGAAACCTGATCCGGCCCAATCGGCGAGCGAGAAGGCCGACGTCGGTAAAGACGGAACGGGCGGCAAGCCTGGCGTTGACAAACCTGAAGCCGGGAAATCCGGTGCGGTCGAGAGCGGCAAGCCCGATGGCATCCCGACCGCTGCGCCCCCCGATGAGCCGAAAGCACCGCCGCTGCGCGCCGATCCCGTTCCGGCGGTAACGCCCGCGCCGAAGGTTGGCGAAGGCGACGCCCGGCCGCCGCCGGAGCCCGCCGCTTCTTGGTCCGCGCCGCCGCAGGCTCTCGACCGGTAGCGGCTTCGAAAAACGCCATAGCGTTTCCAAGCGCGGCATGTCCTCGGGCTTGACCCGAGGATGGAGGATACGCTCGCGTGAGGAAAATGCGTCGGATCAAATCTGAGAGTCCCGCTTCTGATTTCGTCAGAAGCGGGAAGGCTCTGGAATTACCGCAATATCGAACCTGGGTCGGGCGGATCGTCAGATCATCGATACCAGCCCGCCGCCATGGCGCTCCAACCGTCCGGCCAGTTCCAGTTCAAGCAGGACCGCGCGCACCACGGCCGGCGGAGCATCCGCCATCCGCATGAGGTCGTCGATCCCGATCGGCGCCGGACCGAGCAAGGCGACGATGCGTGTCCGGTCGCTCGCGGCAGACTCTTCGGTCCAGAGGTCGCCGTGCTCCGGTTCTTCGGCGGGCAGATCGACCGGCCGTCTCATGATCGGCCGGACGGCATTGACGACGTCGGACGCTTCGGTGATCAGGGTCGCGCCCTGCTTGATGAGATCGTTGGTGCCGGCGGCGCGAGGATCGAGCGGCGAGCCCGGCACGGCAAAAACCTCGCGGCCTTGCTCGGCGGCGATGCGGGCGGTGATCAGGGAGCCGGATCGATGCGCCGCCTCGACTACGACGACGCCGACCGCGGCGCCGGAAATCAGGCGGTTGCGCCGCGGGAAATCGCGGGCACGCGGCACGTGCCCCATCGGCATTTCGGAAATCGCGCCGCCGCTTTCCAATACCGCCGCCAGCAGATCCTCATGCTCCAACGGATAGATGCGGTCGTGGCCACCGGCCAGCACTGCGACGGTACCGCGTGCCACGCTTGCACGATGCGCCGCCTGATCGATGCCGCGGGCCAATCCCGATACGATGACGAAACCGGCGTCGCCGAGATCATACGCCAGCGCTTGCGCGAACTTGTGACCGGCGCCGGATGCATTGCGTGAACCGACAATGGCGATCATGGGACGTTTCATGACATCGAGGCTGCCGCGCACGCCGAGCAGCGGCGGTGCGTCCTCGATCGTTGCAAGGTGCGGGGGATAGCCGGTCTCTCCGGGCGCCAGCAGGCTGACATCGATCCGCCGGGCGGCTGCCAACTCGTTCCGTGCCTCGGCTTCCGTGCAAAGCCGGCCCGGACGCGAAGCCCCGCCACGCCGCGCCAGATCGGGCAACCGGATGAGCGCCTCGCGGGCGCTGCCGAAATGGTTCACGAGTGAACGAAAGGTCCGCGGCCCGACGTTTTCAGACCGGATCAGCCGCAGCCAGTCGATCCGCTGCGCTTCGTTCAGCCGTTGACCTGAGTTCTGGATGTCCACGCTGCCCCCTTCAGCCGGATACCAATACGGCTTATGCTTTCGCGCCGATTTTACCTTCGCTGCCAGCGATGAGACGGCTGATGTTCTCGCGGTGCTTGAACCAGAGCAGCATCGTCAGCACCGTGAACAGCAGCGCAAATTGCGGATGTCCCAACCCCCACAGCACGAGCGGGGTGGCGAGGCTGGCGAGCAGCGCCGACAGCGACGAGTAGCGCGTCGTGAACGCGACGAGCAGCCAGATCGCGCAGAAAGCCAGCGCCGCCGGCCAGAACAGGCCGAGCAGCACGCCGAT
>CAZOOO010000091.1:0-11927 GCA_964581435.1 uncultured Hyphomicrobiales bacterium
AAGGACGATGCGCGCGCCGCGAAGCTGATGGCTGAGGTCGCCGAACTCAAGACCACCATGCCGCAGATGGAGGCGGCGACGAAGGCGGCGGACGAGGAGTTGAGAAAGGCGCTTTCAGAGATTCCGAACCTGCCGCTCGACGAGGTGCCTGATGGCGTCGACGAGCATGGCAACGTGCGGCGTCATGTGTTTGGCAAAAAGCGTGACTATGCGTTCACGCCGAAGCCGCATGACGATCTCGGCGGCGCGCTTGGCGACATGGATTTCGAGGCGGCGGCGAAACTATCCGGCGCGCGTTTCGTGGTGCTGAAGCGGGGACTGGCGCGGTTGGAGCGCGCCATCGGGCAATTCTTCCTCGACGTCCACACCGGCGAGCACGGCTATACCGAGGTCAACCCGCCGCTACTTGTGCGCGACGATGCGATGTTCGGCACGGCGCAACTGCCGAAGTTTGGGGATGATCAATTCTCTACATATACCAGAACGTCATTCGAGGGTGCGTTGGAAACTGTTAGCTATGCATTGGAAGGTCTCAAAAATACATCGAAGTATGGACCGCATCGTTCTCCGCAAGCACAGTCGATTTTAGATTCCGTCTATGCGAGTAGCAAAGATAGACATTGGCTCATCCCCACCGCCGAAGTCCCGCTGACAAACCTCGTCCGCGACTCCATCCTCGACGAAAAAGAACTGCCGCTGCGCTTCACCGCGCTTACGCCGTGCTTCCGCGCCGAAGCGGGGGCGGCGGGGCGCGACACGCGCGGCATGATCCGCCAGCATCAGTTCACCAAGGTCGAACTGGTGTCGATCACCACGCCTGAGATATCGAACGACGAGCACGAGCGCATGTTGTCATGCGCGGAAGAAGTGCTGCGCCGGCTCGACCTGCATTACCGCGTGATGACGCTGTGCACCGGCGACATGGGCTTCGCCTCGCAGAAGACCTATGACATCGAGGTCTGGATGCCGGGACAAGGTGAGGGCGGTGCTTACCGCGAGATTTCGTCCTGCTCGGTGTGCGGCGATTTCCAGGCGCGGCGCATGGACGCGCGCTATCGCGCAAGCGACGGCAAGCCGCGCTTCGTGCATACGCTCAACGGCTCCGGCACGGCCGTCGGCCGCGCGCTGATCGCGGTGATGGAGACCTACCAGCAAGCCGACGGCTCGATCGCCGTGCCCGATGTCTTGCAGCCCTACATGGGCGGTCTCAAGGTGATTGCGAAAGGCATGTAGCCACTGCCCTCAGACCCAGCGTCAGCGTCATGGCCGGACTTGTTCCGGCCATCCACGTCTTGCTTGCGGTTTAACGGAAAGACGTGGATCACCGGGACAGGCCCGGTGATGACGGCGTAAAATCCGCCGGCGCAGGCGGAACGTCAGGTTTGCCAGCCTCGGCCGGGCCGGATATGAGGTGCCCTCGAACGGTTAGAGCCTTTCCGCTTCTGATGGAATCAGAAGCGGGGCTCTATGATTTTGATTTGAAGCGTTTTCTTCACGCGAACCGGTATCCACTTCGCTCGAAAACGCTCTCGCGGCGGCCGAAAGAGGCACTTTCACGAATGCGGATTCTCTGTACCAACGATGACGGCATCTACGCGCCGGGCCTCGAAATCGTCGAACAAATCGCGAAGGACCTGTCCGACGACGTCTGGGTGGTCGCGCCCGAGCACGATCAGTCCGGGGTCTCGCATTCGCTGACGCTCAACGATCCGCTGCGGCTGCGCGAAATCGGGCCCCGCCATTTCGCGGTGAAGGGGACGCCGACCGATTGCGTGATCATGGGATCGCGGTACATCCTCGGCGACAAAGGGCCTGATCTCGTGCTCTCCGGCGTCAATCGCGGCCGCAACCTCGCCGAGGATGTGGTGTATTCCGGCACCGTCGCGGGAGCGCTCGAGGGCACGATGCTCGGGCTGCCGTCTTTCGCGCTTTCGCAGGAGTTCAGCCTGGAAACCGGCGACAGGCCGGTGTGGGAAACCGCGCGTACGTTCGCGCCGCAAATCCTCCGCAGGGTGATCGACATCGGCATTCCGAAAAACACGGTCGTCAACGTCAATTTCCCGGCCTGCGCGCCGGAGGATGTGGCGGGGGTGCTGGTGACGCGGATGGGCAAGCGCAACCTCGGCTTCCTCAAGATCCATGAGCGCCGCGACGGCCGCGGCAACCCGTATTTCTGGATCGGATTCGAAAAGGCCGACGTCGCGGATACCCCCGCGTCGGGCACCGATCTTGCGGCGATCGCGGGACAATGTGTTTCGGTGACGCCTCTGCGGCTGGATCGCACTGACGACGCATTCGCCGAAGTCCTGACGGCGCGCCTCAAGTAGACTTGCCCTTGCAAGTAGACTTGCCAAAGCAGACATGCCTGGTGTCGGGTCGCTTACGGAAAAATGACAGCCGACTTCAAAGCAGTTGTTCGGCTGCCTCAGGCAGCGGCGCTGCCCTCGAGCGTGCGCTGGATCACGGCGGCAAGACCATCCATCTGGAAGGGTTTCTGCAAGGACGGACGGTTGCGATATTCGGGCGGAAGCCCTTGCGTGCCATAGCCTGTCGCGAAGATGAAGGGTCGGTTGCGGCCCGCGATGACTTCTGCCACGGGGGAAATCAGCCTTCCGTTGACGTTGACGTCGAGAATTGCAACGTCAAAGTTCGTCGTGTGCGCGAACTGGAGAGCCTGCTCGATATCGCCCGCTTCAGCGGCGATGTTATAGCCGAGTTCCTCCAGCATATCCGCAACCATCATGCGGATCATAACCTCGTCTTCGACGAGGAATATTGAGCGGCCGGGAATCTTTGCTGGTGCCATGGTGGAAATCCCGATCTTTTGTCAACGTAGGGTCGCAAAATATGTGGCCGAACGCAATCTGCGCAGTTGTCGCCCCCGGCAGTTGGCGAATGCTGTCGAGCCGGTGGCGGGCGCGCGGACGGCGCCATTCGAGGAACTCCGGTCCGCCTGAGCCGTCGCGCTGGCTGTCTCCGCCGGAACAAATAGTTGCCCCGCCGGATTGACCCGACGGGTGATCTGCGCAGATTGCGTCAATTTATCTTGATAACCCGCTCGGCCAATCGCCGGCGCTCGAGAGTTCACCCATGCCCCCCGCCGATCGTCCGCCGCCCGAGAAGATGATATTTCAGCTTAACCTGAGGCGACGCGGCATCAGCGATCAGCGTGTGCTCCGCGCGATGGATAGCGTCCCGCGCGACGCTTTCGTCGAACAGGCTGATCGCGAGGATGCGTGGTGCGACACCGCGCTCGGCATCGCCTGCGGTCAGACCATCAGCCAGCCCTTCGTCGTGGCCTACATGACCGAACGGCTGGAATTACGTGACGATCACCGGGTGCTGGAGATCGGCACCGGCTCCGGTTATCAGACCGCGATCCTGTCACGCCTCTGCCGCGAGGTCGTAACGATCGAACGCTATCGGGTGCTCGCCGATCGCGCCCGCGCCCGGCTGGAGCAACTCGGTTGCGATAACGTGGAGGTCCTGCTGGGCGACGGCTTCGACATTCCCGCGGAGTTAGGGCAGTTCGACCGCATCATGGTGACTGCGGCGATGGAGCGGATTCCGGAAGCGCTGACGGCCCGGCTTGAGCCGGACGGGCTTTTGATCGCGCCTGTCGGTCCGCAGAACGGGCGGCAGACACTGATCCTCCTGCGACGCGCCGCTGCCGGAATTATCCGCAAGGAGCTGATCGACGTCCGCTTCGTGCCGGCGCTACCGGGCATCGCTCGCGAACTCTAGATCACGATGATCCTGGATCGAATCGATCCAGGATCATGAACGTGATCGATTCCAATATTTTGAGACGCGGGATGCGGGCGGAAAACCGCTTCGCGCTTTTCCTCATCCCGCTCCAGGTCGCAACACATTTGTCCAGCGATGTTAATTCCGAAGGCCGCGGCGTGTCACGGTTAAAGGCTTTGTTTACTGGGAAGGTGTTTATTCAAATTTAGTCGTGTTGCGTACGAGTGAGTAACCATGTCCCGTGTCGTCGAGTTGTTTTGCTCGCGCCGCGTGCCGCAGGTGGCGGTGCTGGCGCTGGTGTCGATCGGTTTTGCCGGGTGCAGCGCGGACATGTCCACGCGCCTCGCGCAATTTGACAGCGGACCGCAGCAATCAAATCGATTCGGCTGGCAGCGCGACACCACCGGCGCGGTGCCGGCCGCGCCGGCGGCTCCGATTCAACGCAGCGAGTTGCCGCAGTATACGCGTCCGCAATATACGCGACCGCAGTTTCAATCCCAATCGCTGCCTCCGATATCGACGCCGAAATCCTATCCGGTTGCAGCGGGCAATGAACCCGGCGTCGCTTCGCATGCGCCTCCCGCGCGCCCGATCGAGCCCGCCGGCACGGTCGCGGCGCGGGACGGCTGGAATCATGGCGGCGGAACCCCGATCATTGTCGGCACCAGCGATACGCTGGAAGGATTGTCGCGCCGATATGGCGTGTCCACGGCTGATATCCTGAAGGCAAACGGTTACCGCGGACCCCGCCAATTGCAGCCCGGCCAGCGTCTGATCATTCCGAAGCGCGCGGCAGTGGCGGATACTCAATCCGCTCCGGCCGCGAAGCCCGCGGGCGCTACGGCTGCGTCCGGCGTCCACTACGTCAATCGCGGCGACACGCTGATGAGCATCGCGCGCAACAACCACGTTCCGGTCGGGGAGCTTGCCCGCGCGAACAGGCTGCAACCGGGCGAGAAACTGAAGATCGGCATGAAAATCACGGTGCCGACGAAGGTTGCTATGGCGTCCGCGCAGCCTGTCGTCGCTCCGGCCGCGCCTCCCATTGCTGCACCCGCGCCTGCGGTTCACGCAGCGGCCGCGCCCGAAGGTCCGGTCCAGAAGGTCAACCTCGCGGTCGCGACGGCGACGCCTGAAGCGGCCGTCGTTACACCTTCGGTGAAAGCCGCGGAGGCGACCGGTGCTTTGCCGACTTTCCGCTGGCCGGTGCGTGGCCGCGTGATCACGGCCTATGGCGCCCGGACTAACGGCAAATCCAATGACGGCATCAACGTCGCCGTACCCGAGGGAACGCCGGTCAAGGCTGCCGAGGACGGCGTCGTCGCCTATGCCGGCAACGAACTCAAGGGTTACGGCAACCTGGTCCTGGTTCGGCATTCCAACGGCTACGTGACTGCATATGCCCATGCGCGGGAACTGATGGTGAAGCGTGGAGAGTCCATCAAGCGCGGCCAGGTCATCGCCAAGTCGGGTCAGTCGGGCGAAGCCGGATCGCCGCAGCTCCACTTCGAAATCCGAAAAGGATCTACGCCGGTCGACCCGCTGAATTTCCTCAACGGAGCGTAAGGTCCCTGTGTCCCGGACGCGGTGCATCGCGCTTGGGGTGCGCCGCGGAGCCGGGACCGTAACGGGCATGGCATTCGAAACGAACGCTCAGACGTTCGCCGTCGCCCGGACACGGCCGGTGCGGATCGCGGCCAGCAACCGGTCGTGATCGGCCTCATCCTGCCGGGCGTAACGATCGGCGAAGGTGCCGATCGCCTCCGGCAGCGCGGCGCTTTTGCCGCAATAGCCGGCGATCATCGCCGCGTCGCCGGATTTTGCATGTTACTATTACTTCGTCGCCAGCCTCACGCCGAGCCGTCCTGCGAGTTCCTGCGTGAACTGCCAGGCAACGCGGCCCGAACGCGAGCCGCGCGTGGCCGACCATTCCAGCGCTTCCCGTTCCAGTTCGGCGTCGTTCAGCCTGATGCCGAAATGGGCGCAATACCCGCGCACCATCGCGAGATACTCGTCCTGGCTACAGCGGTGAAAGCCTAGCCAGAGGCCGAAGCGGTCGGACAGCGAGACCTTTTCCTCGACGGCCTCGCCGGGATTGATCGCGGTCGATCGTTCGTTCTCGATCATGTCGCGCGACAGCAGATGACGGCGGTTTGATGTCGCGTACAGGATGACATTGTCGGGCCGCCCCTCGATGCCACCCTCGAGCACGGCCTTCAGCGACTTGTAGGAGGCATCATCGCCGTCGAACGACAGGTCGTCGCAGAACACGATGAAACGGAATTCCGATGAGCGAATCAGGTCCATCAGGCGAGGCAGGCTCTCGATGTCCTCGCGGTGAATTTCGATCAGCTTGAGCTGCCCGCCGACCTCGGCGTTGACGCTGGCATGCGCCGCCTTCACCAGCGATGACTTGCCCATGCCGCGCGCGCCCCAGAGCAAGGCGTTGTTTGCCGGCAGTCCCCTGGCAAAGCGGACAGTGTTCTCGATCAGGATATCGCGCATCCGGTCGATGCCCTTGAGCAGGCCGAGATCGACGCGGCTGACTTGCGAAACGGGCGTCAATCGTCCGTCAGGATGCCAGACGAATGCGTCGGCGCGCGTCATCGCAGCGTGATTGTCGGTCCGTTCAGCGGCGCCGGTCATGGCGGCGGCGATCACTTCGAGAGCGCGGGCGATCCGGTCCGCGGCATCGGGCGCCACGGGCGTGTTCAGACCTTTCGTCGCGCCGCCGCCGCGGTTGCGGGCGCGAGCCGCCGGCGTTTTGCGGGAGCCTGTTTTCCCTGACTTTCTTGCCATCTGTGCTTTTCCTGGGCACGCACCCTTAGCGGGATGACCCTGCTCCTGCAAGCTGCGGAATAATGTGGCTCGATCAAGGGTCTGGCGGCGTTGCAATTGGGGCAGTGGCCGTTATAGTCCGCGCAAATTTGCCCCTGATCGGCCCGACTCCGTACTCGCGCCGGTCTGCTCCCAAGGAATGGCCCGAATGTTCACGACCCCCGCCTTTGCTCAGGCCGCCGGCGCCAGCGACACCAGCAGCCTGTTGATGTCGCTGCTGCCGTTCGCGTTGATCTTCATCATCATGTATTTCCTGATCATCCGGCCCCAGCAGAAAAAGGCGAAAGAACACGCCGAACTGATAAAGAACATTCGTCGTGGGGACACGGTCATCACATCGAGCGGTCTGGTCGGAAAGGTCACCAAGGTGGTGGATGACGACCAGATCGAATTTGAAATCGCCGACGGTGTCCGGGTGCGGCAGATGCGACAGATGATCTCGATCGTCCGCGCGAAGGGCGAGCCTGCCAAAGGTGAGTCGACCAAGGGTGAGGCGGCGAAGGGCGCCGCCAAAGCCGATGGCGCTAAAGGAGCAAAAGGAGATGGCTCCAAGGACGACACCGCGGCGAGCTAGAGTGGTGGTTCGGAAGTTCGCATCAAAGGTTGCGGCAAGGGTATGCGAACTTAGGAATCGGGACACCAGGTGATCCCGGGAGATCATTCCTCGAATCTGACGAGTTATCTCGATGTTGTATTTTTCGCGGTGGAAGGCGCTGGCGATCATCATGACCGCTCTCGCTATCTGCCTATGCGCCGTGCCGAACTTCTTTCCCGAGGCACAGGTCAGGACATGGCCGAAATGGGCGCAGCGCCACCTCGTGCTCGGACTTGATCTTCAGGGCGGCTCATATCTGCTGCTTGAGGTCGATTCCAACTACGTCAAGAAAGAGAAACTCGACCAGGTTCGCGATGACGCCCGCAAGCTGTTGCGCGACGCACGGATCGCTTATACCGGCCTTGCCGTCAAGAACGGCGCCGTCGAGGTCCGCATCAGCAAGGAGGAGGAGTTCCAGACCGCGCTGGGCAAGTTACGCGAGTTGTCGCAGCCGCTTGGAGGTTTGCTCGGCTCCAGTGGTCAGCGCAGCCTCGAAGTCGGCAGCGCGGACGGCGGGCTGATCCGCATGACCGTGCCGCAGGCCGCGGTCACCGACCGCATCCGCCAGTCCGTCGAACAGTCGATTCAGATCATCGAGAAGCGCGTCAACGAACTCGGCACCGTCGAGCCGCTGATCCAGCGTCAGGGCGCCGACCGCATTCTGGTACAGGTGCCGGGATTGCAGGACCCGACGCGGCTGAAGGAAATTCTCGGCAAGACCGCCAAGATGGACTTCCGCATGGTCGATTCCAGCGTTTCTCCTGATCAGGCCGTGCAGGGCCGGGTGCCTGCCGATTCCGAAGTGTTGATGAGCGCGCAAGCGCCCAGGACTCCTTACGTGGTCAGGAAGCAGGTGCTTGTTTCCGGCGGCGATTTGACCGATGCGCAGCCGGGATTCGATTCGCGCACCAGCGAGCCGATCGTGACTTTCCGCTTCAACAGCAACGGCGCGCGAAAATTTGCGCAGGCGACGACAGAAAACGTCGGACAGCCCTTCGCCATCATTCTCGACAATGAGGTGATCTCGGCGCCGGTCATCCGCGAGCCGATCACAGGCGGCTCCGGTCAGATTTCCGGGAATTTCACGGTGCAGGAGGCCAACGATCTTGCGATCCTGCTGCGTGCCGGCGCGTTGCCGGCGCCGCTGACGATCATAGAGGAGCGCACCGTCGGGCCCGGCCTCGGACAGGATTCGATCGAGCAGGGCGAACTCGCCGCCTATGTCGGATCGATCATGGTGATCCTGTTCATGCTGCTGACCTATCGGCTGTTCGGGGTATTTGCCAATATCGCGGTCGCCATCAACGTCGCCATGATCTTCGGGGTGCTGTCGTTGCTGAACGCGACGCTGACGCTGCCCGGCATCGCCGGCATCGTGCTGACGGTCGGCATCGCGGTCGATTCCAACGTGCTGATCTATGAACGCATCCGTGAAGAACTCCGCGCCGGCCGCACCGCTATTTCGGCCATCGACGCAGGCTTCAAGCGGGCGCTGGCGACGATCCTGGATTCCAACATCACGACGTTCATCGCGGCCGCGGTGTTGTTCTATATCGGTACCGGACCGGTGCGCGGATTCGCCGTGACGCTCGGTATCGGCATCATTACCACGGTGTTCACCGCATTCGAGGTGACCCGGCTGATCGTCGCGACATGGGTGCGCTGGAAACGGCCGCAGAGCGTGCCGATCTGATGACGCGGAGCCGACTGTGACTCACTGGATTTTACTCGGGCTCGGCGCCCTCATCGTCGTGCTGACCATCGTCAGTTGCTTCAACTTGCTGCCTTCGCTGCGGATCGTCCCGGACGATACGCATTTCGACTTCACGCGGTTCCGCCGCATCAGCTTTCCGATTTCCGCCGTGCTGTCGATCGTCGCCATCACCTTGTTCTTCACGCATGGCTTGAATTTCGGCATCGATTTCAAGGGCGGCACGCTGCTCGAGGTGCAGGCCAAGTCGGGCGAGGCGGACATTTCCGGTATGCGCACGACACTGAACGGTCTCGGCCTGGGTGAAGTCCAGCTTCAGCAATTCGGCGGCCCGACCGAAGTGCTGATCCGCGTCGCCGAGCAGCCGGGCGGGGATGCCGCGCAGCAGGCGGCCGTGCAGAAGGTGCGTGGCGCGCTGGGCGAAAGCGTCAACTATCGCCGCGTCGAGGTTGTCGGGCCGCGCGTGTCCGGCGAACTTCTGGCCTACGGAATGCTCGGCCTGATCCTCGCCATTATGGGCATCCTGATCTATCTTTGGTTCCGGTTCGAGTGGCAGTTCGCGCTCGGCGCGATGGTCGCGAACGTCCACGATATCGTGCTGACTATCGGCTTCATGTCGATTTCGCAGGTCGACTTCGACCTCACCAGCATTGCGGCGCTTCTCACCATTCTCGGCTACTCGCTGAACGACACCGTCGTCATTTACGACCGGATTCGCGAGATGTTGCGGCGCTACAAGAAGATGCCGATGCCCGAATTGCTCAACGAGTCGATCAACTCGACCCTGTCGCGCTCGATCATCACCCACGTCACGGTTACGCTGGCTCTGCTCGCGTTGCTGCTGTTCGGCGGGCCGGCCATTCACAGCTTCACCGCGGTGATGATGTTCGGCGTCGTGCTGGTCGGCACTTACACCTCGATCTTCATCGCGGCGCCGATCCTGATCTATCTCGGGGTGGGAGATCACCGGGCCGACGCCGAGGAGAAGCCGGCCAAGCCCGAGAGGCTGGCCAAGTCGCAGAAGCCGGCGAAGCCGTGAGTGCCGTCCCGCCGGACGTGCCGCACCTTCCGCGGCCCGCCGCGATCGAGGCCTACGGCAACGGCGGCTTTCGCTTCGACACCATGTCGCATCGCGGTTCGCTGCTTTGCCTGCCGGACGGCGTCTGGGCGTGGCCTGTAGCGCGAGCGGATGACATCGACCGTCATGCGCTGGCGCGCGTGTTTGCGGGCTCGGCTGCAATCGACACGCTGTTGATCGGCACCGGGACCGAGGTCTGGCTCGTCCCCCCCGAGCTGCGCACGGCCCTGCGCCGCGTTGACATCGGAGTGGACGCCATGCTCACGGGCGCGGCGATCCGGACCTACAACATCATGATGGGCGAACGGCGCAGGATCGCGGCGGCGCTGATTGCCGTTCCGTGACAAGCGTAAAGGCGAGGCGGTGCCTGACGGTCCTGTGCGTGGCATCATGAGCGGCGAGGTATCTGAAAGTTCGTCGGCGGCGTTCTGCGCGGAACTGGTGCGCACTCACGACTTCGACAATTATGCGACGACTTTGTTCGCGCCGCTGCGATGCCGCCGTGCGCTGCTGGCGCTTTATGCTTTCAATGCGGAGATCGTCAGGGTACGGGAGCAGATCACCCAGCCGCTGCCTGGCGAAATCCGCCTGCAATGGTGGATCGATATGGTCGCCGGCGCGGGGCACGGCGGCGTCGAGGGTAATCCGGTCGCGGCAGAATTGTTGCTCGCGATCCGGAATCACAATCTGCCGGTCGAGCTGTTGTCGCGGCTGATCGAGGCGCATCAGTTCGATCTCTATAACGATCCGATGCCGGATAAGGCGGCGTTGGAGCAATACCTGGGCGACACATCGTGCGCGCTGTTTTCGCTCGCCGCGCGCATCACTGGACACGAACCCGATGCGACGGATCGTCTGGCTTACCACGCCGGTCTGGCGCGCGGCATCGCGCAGCTCATCGCGCGGCTGGGTTTTGACGCGTCGCGGCGGCAGTCGTTCGTGCCGCGGCAATTGCTGGAGCGGCACGGCGTCGATCCTGAACAGATGTTCGCGGGTGTGGATACGCCGTCGCTTCGGACGGCCCTCGGCGCACTGGCCGATGAAGCACGATCGCATCTGGAGAAGGCGATGGCCATTCTGCCGCAACAGCCGCCGGAGTCGCGCGCAGTCTATCTCGCGCTCGCGATGGTGCGCCGTGCGGTGAACGATCAGGCTCGCGCGGATGACAATCCCTTTGTGCCGCGGTCCGTATCGCGGCTGCGCATTCTGTGGACGTTGTGGCGGGCGTCGCGCGCGAGACCGTTTCGCGGCTGAACAAGGTCAGGACGACAGCGCCCGGTCTGCCGTTTCGAAATTGAAACGGTCGCGCAGGTTTTTCCGGCTCTCCAGAATGCTGCGCAAGAACTCGCGGTCGGCGGGACTCGTAATCAGCGGCTCGATCAGATCGATCTGGTTCATCGCGATGAGTTGCAGGATTTCCATGCGCACCTGGCCGTTTGCATCGCGCGGCAGGCGGGAGACAACCTGGATATGCTCGGGCGGCTTTGGCTGGTTTGCAGCCGCGAGCGTCGTCCGCAACTGCGCTTCCAGCCCGGCGGTATCGGTCTCGACGAAGGCGTAGAGCCCGGTGCCGCTGCGGCGGTCCGCGAAGGCAACGATGGCCGCGTCGCGCACGTCGCTGTTTTCCCGGATGCGCGCGATCAGCGCCGGCGCGTCGTTGACGAGACGCCGGCCGCCGCCTTCGCGGTCGGTGAAATTGAACACGCCGCGCGTGACGGCGCGGTAGACTTTCTTGCCGGTCATCAGCCAGATGCGCGCGATGACCGACTTGCGCTCAAGTAACTTGCGCTCGCGCGGCGTCAGCGCGTCGGGTGCGTAAGTGCGTTTGTGCTTCAGCAGATGCCGCAGATCCTCGTAAGCCGCGATGCGAAACAGCCGCGATCGCCGCTTGAAGCAGACCGCGAGCTGGAAGTCGGTGAGGTAGGCGCGGCCGTCGCTGCCGCGCAGCCAGTTCTGTT
>CAZOOO010000092.1:0-11868 GCA_964581435.1 uncultured Hyphomicrobiales bacterium
CGAGATGCAGATAGCCGTTCGGCTCCGGCGGAAACCGGGTGACGATGCTCTTGTGTTTTCCGGAAGCAAGGTCGGCGGCCACGATATCGCGTATGAAATCCCGGCCCGGCTCCGCAGTCGATTCGTCAGTCATTGTGCCCCCTCGCTTCGTGCCTATGTGCCAAATCCGCCAGCGGTCGCCAAGAGCCGAGATACCGGCAGCTTGGGGAACGACGCTGTCCCGGCGTCCCTCATAAAAATAGAAACAAATAAAATAGCCCTTCGCTACATTGACGCCACGAAGCAGGCCAGTTAGCCGTGCATGCGAATCCGGGGCGTGATAAGCGCCCCCGCCGATGCCATCCTCCGAAGTGTCAGATCCGCCATCATGACAGCACCCGTCGTTACCCGCTTTGCGCCATCCCCGACTGGCTTTCTGCACATCGGCGGCGGCCGGACCGCGCTTTTCAATTGGCTCTATGCGCGCAAGCACGGCGGCAAGATGCTGCTCCGGATCGAGGATACCGATCGCGCGCGTTCCACGCCGGCGGCGATCGACGCGATCCTTGACGGACTGAAGTGGCTGGGAATCGAGTGGGACGACGACGTCGTGTACCAGTTTTCCCGCGTCGCGCGGCATCGCGAGATCGCCGAGCAGCTGCTCGCCGAAGGCAAGGCCTACCGATGCTATGCCACCTCGGAAGAGCTGTCCGAGATGCGCGAGAAGGCGCGGGCCGAAGGTCGCGCCAGGCTTTACGACGGCCGCTGGCGCGATCGCGATCCGTCCGAAGCGCCGCCGGGCGTGAAGCCGGCCATTCGCCTCAAGGCGCCTCTGACCGGTGAAACCGTGATCGAGGATCAGGTTCAAGGGCGCATCGTCTGGCAGAACGAGAACCTCGATGACCTCGTGCTGCTGCGCGGCGACGGCACGCCGACCTATATGCTTGCCGTCGTTGTCGATGACCGCGACATGGGAGTGACGCACGTCATTCGCGGTGACGACCACCTCATCAATGCAGCCCGCCAGAAGCAGATATACGATACCCTTGGATGGGCTCTCCCGGCGATGGCCCACATTCCGCTTATCCATGGTCCCGACGGCTCGAAGTTGTCCAAGCGTCACGGCGCCCTCGGAGTCGATGCCTATCGAGCGATGGGATATTTACCGGCGGCGCTCCGCAACTATCTGGTCCGGCTCGGCTGGAGCCACGGCGATCAGGAAATCTTCTCGACACAGGAAATGATCGACGCGTTCGACCTGCCTGCCATCGGACGTTCCGCCGCACGCTTTGACTTCGCCAAACTCGAAAACCTCAACGGCCATTATATCCGCAATTGCGACGATCGCGCGCTGGTGAGCCTGTTCGAGAATGCGCTTGATTACGTTCCGCGCGGAGCGGACATCAAGCCGAAGCTCAACGACGTCACACGAGCGCAACTGCTGCGCGCGATGCCGGGACTCAAAGAGCGGGCCAAAACCCTGATCGAACTGATCGAGGGCGCTCGGTTTATCTTCGCGGATCGGCCTTTAACGATGGAAGCCAAAGCCGCGGCGTTGCTGACGCCGGAGACACGCGCGTTGATCGGAAGGCTTCGCGCGGCTCTAGAATCGGTCGCTTCGTGGAGCGCGGAGACGACCGAAGCCGCGATGCGGACATTCGCCGAACAGAACAACCTGAAGCTCGGCGCCGTCGCCCAGCCGCTTCGAATCGCCTTGACCGGCCGAACGACATCGCCCGGCATATTCGACGTCCTCGCCGCGCTCGGAAAAGAGACGTGCCTGGCCAGGCTGGGCGATCAAAGCTCACCGTAACGCCCGCCATCCGGTTCTTTGGCGATCTTGCGGCGCATACGGCAATACGATACCCCTTTGCGCGGCGCTTTTGTAACGGCCGCTTCGTCTCGCTTTATCGAGAGAGACCAGGCGATCCGCAACGATCTCATCGGGGGGGGCTTCACGATGAACGCAACGAGCACAAAAAACGCAACGTTGACGGTCGATGACAAGAGTTACGAGTTCCCCGTACTGAGCGGCACGGTCGGGCCCGACGTCATCGACATCGGCAAGCTCTATGCGCAGACAGGCATGTTCACTTATGATCCTGCCTTCACGTCCACCGCCAGTTGCCAATCCAAGATCACCTATATCGACGGCGACGAAGGCGTGCTCGAGTATCGCGGCTATCCGATCGAGCAACTCGCGGAGAAAGGCGACTTCATCGAGACCTGCTATCTGCTGCTCTACGGTGAGCTGCCCACGAAGTCGCAGAAGCATGATTTCGAGAAGCGCGTCACGCATCACACCATGGTCCATGAGCAGATGACGCGGTTCTTCCAGAGCTTCCGCCGCGATGCCCATCCCATGGCGGTCATGGTGGCGGCGGTCGGCGCGCTTGCCGCCTTCTATCATGACTCCACCGACATCAACGATCCCAAGCAGCGCTTGGTCGCGTCGATGCGCATGATCGCGAAAATGCCGACGCTGGCTGCGATGGCTTACAAATACACGATCGGCCAGCCGTTCATATATCCGAAGAACTCCCTGAGCTTTGCCGAGAACTTTCTCCATATGTGCTTCGCCGTGCCGTGCGAAAGCTATAAGATCAATCCGGTGCTCGCCGACGCGCTCGACAAGATCTTCATTTTACATGCTGACCACGAGCAGAACGCATCGACATCGACCGTGCGCATCGCCGGCTCCTCGGGTGCGAATCCATTCGCGTGCATCGCCGCCGGCATCGCCTGCCTGTGGGGACCTGCGCACGGCGGCGCAAACGAGGCGGCGCTGACCATGCTTTCCGAAATCGGAACAGTGGACAGGATTCCGGATTTCATCGACAGGGTGAAGGACAAGAACAGCGATGTCCGGCTGATGGGATTCGGACATCGGGTCTACAAGAACTACGATCCCCGCGCGAAGATCATGCAGAAAATGTGTCACGCGGTGCTCAACGAGACAGGCCACGGCAACGATCCGATGCTCAAGGTCGCGCTGGAACTGGAAAAGATCGCCCTGAACGATGAGTATTTCATCGATCGCAAGCTGTATCCCAACGTCGACTTCTATTCGGGTCTCACGCTGAAAGCGATGGGCTTTCCGACCTCGATGTTCACGGTGCTGTTTGCGGTCGCGCGCACTGTCGGCTGGATCAGCCAATGGAGCGAGATGATCGAGGATCCGCAGCAGAAGATCGGCCGGCCCCGGCAGCTTTATACCGGCACGGCACGGCGTGATTACATCGAGATGGCTCACCGCACGTAGTTTCGCGGAGCCATGGAGCCTCGCTCCATCGGAAGCAGGAAGGCTCGTATCCGCTGCTCTCCTATGTCCGTCCGCGCGACTCCCGCATGACCTTGATCACGATATCGGCTGCCCGCTCACTCGGCGAGCGATGCCCCGTGGCCATGATCGTATCGAGCCCGGCGAAAGCCGCGAGCTGGCGCTGCCGCATCGGTGAATCCGTCAGAACATCCCGCAGCGCCGGCGCGAGATGACGGGCTGTACAATTTTCCTGGATGAATTCCGGAATGACATTGTCACCGATCACGAGATTGGCCAGAATGACCGATGAGACGCGAATGACGCGCCGCGCGATCCAGGCCTCCGTCCTGCCCGCTTTATATGCGGCAACCATCGGAACGCCGGCCAAGGCAAGTTCAAGCGTCACGGTGCCTGACTTGGCGAGCGCAGCGCGCGCCACGCGGAACGCGGCGCGCTTGTCGTCCTCGCCGACCACGACCCTTGGACGACGCGGCCACGTTGCGAGCGCTGCCGTGATCCCGTCGACGAGATGCGGCATCGTCGGCAAAATCACGTCGATCTCGGGGGCGCTCTGCCGCAACACGTCGATGGTCTCGCCGAAAACGGAGAGGTGATGGCGGATTTCACTGCGCCGGCTGCCGGGCAATACCAGAAGCGTCGGGGCAGCCGCATCGCGCCGCGGACGTTCCTGCGCGTCCGGCCGCAGTACGCCAACCTGCTCCAATAGCGGATGGCCGACATAGGTGCAGGGCGGGCCTTCAAGCCTGCGATAGGCTTCCGGTTCGAACGGCAGCAGCGCCAGGACGTGATCCACATAGCTGCGCATGGCCCGCGCCCGTCCGGACCGCCACGCCCACACCGAGGGGGAAACGTAATCCACGATCGGCAAGCCGCGGCGCCGGGCGCGCACCCGTCGCGCCACGCGGTGGGTGAAGTCGGGGCTGTCGATAATGACGAGCATGTCCGGCGCGGCCGCGATCACGGCATCCGCCGTCCCGCGAATCCGCCGCATGATCATGGGAAGCTGCTTCACCACGGCCGCGAATCCCATGATCGACAGTTCCTCGATCGGGAACAACGACACCAGGCCTTCGTGCGCCATCGACCGGCCGCCGACGCCTTCGAAGCGGACGGTGTCGCCGAGCCGCCGACGCAGGGCTTTCATCAGGCTGGAGCCAAGGCGATCGCCGGACTCCTCCGTCGCGATGAGGAATATTTTCAGGACACGATTTGCGGATGCCTCGTCCCGCATTATTCAGACAGCCCGACAACGAACAGGTCTGATGAATCCGCCTCACCGACCAGCGCCTGTGGCTCGGCGACGAGCGTATTGCCGGCGACCACGGCCAGTCCGGCCAGTCCGGCGGCGGCGGCATTCCCGATTGTGCGCGGACCTAGCGTCGGCAGGTCATAGCGCAAGTCCTGTCCGTGCTTCGGCGCCTTCACGAGCACGCCGCGCGGAGCCTTGGCGCGGATTCGTCCCTCGGCGCGCAACCGGGCGATACGAGCCAAGAGCGCGTCCGTTCCCTCGATGCCTTCCACGCCGACCACATGAGCGTCGATCACAACGACGGCCTGCCCGACATCGAAGGGACTGAGCGCGCGCAGCACGTCCAGCCCCCTGGCGATGTCAGCGGCCGCGGATTGGTCCGGCACTTTCCGGGTCAGGCATCCGGCCGGCATCAACAAATCCGGCGCGATATCCTTGATCCCCACCATTCGAAAACCGTCGCGCTCGAGAATGCGACCGATCCCCGACAGCAGATGATCGTCGCCGCCGCGAAACGCCGCCAGGACCTGCCCCATGGCCCGAATGGTCCCCCAGTCCAGGCGAATCTCCGACAGCGCCGGGCGAACCAGCGTCCCGATGAAAACCAGATCGCGACAGTTTTCAGCGCGCAACAGCCGCACGACCTTCCCGATCTGGCCGACCGCGATCCAGTGGTGCGGAAAGCGCGACACTCTTTCCGGATCGCACACGCCCTTTAACGCGAAAAAGACAGGCTTGAGACCTCGCGCGGTCAGTGAATCGGCGACCGCGAACGGCAGCACTCCGCCGCCGGCGATCAAGCCGATCGGCGAAGACATACCCGAAACACGATCAGTCATGACTGGCACGCCGGCTCCGCTATGCGGATTTGTTTGCGCCACCCTCCGGCAAGCAGAGAGGACGATGCTTATCAGCGCCAATGAACGTCAGGATCTCCGCGATGGCGGGATCGTCCGACGCACGTGACTGGACGCGCTGGAGACGGTCCGCAAAGAGACCCGGCCCGTAAAACAGTTCCTGATAGAACGTCCTGACCCTGGCAAGACGCTCACGGGTGAACTTGCGGCGTCTCATTCCGACGACGTTGAGGCCCTCAAGATGCCCATGCTGGCCATTGACGAAGCCGTACGGAATGACATCACCGCGGATGCCCGTGAGGCCTCCGATCATCGCCTGCCTGCCGATCCGCGCAAACTGATGCACGGCGGAAAGGCCGCCGATATAGACGAAATCCCCGATCTTGCAGTGTCCGCCCAGCGTTGCCGAATTGGCGAAGACCACGTCATCGCCGACCTGGCAGTCGTGGCCGACATGGCTGTAGCTCATGAAGAATCCACGCGCGCCGATGCGCGTCACGCCGACATCCTTGGGCGAGCCGACGTTCATCGTCACACTTTCACGGATCGTGCAGCCATCACCGATCTCAAGGCGCGTCGGTTCGTTTCCGTAACCCGTATCCTGCGGCGCGCCGCCCAGCGCGGCGAACGGATAGATCGTGCAACCGGCCCCGATGGTCGTGTGTCCCGTGACGGATACATGCGAGATCAGGCGGCAGTTCGGGCCGAGGACGACATGGGGACCGACCGTACAAAACGGCCCGATCTCGACCGATTCTCCGATCACGGCGCCATCTTCAATCCGGGCGGTAGGGTCGATCCTGCTCATCAGTCGGTCAGCATCGCGCCGACGTCGGCCTCGGCGACGACCGTGCCGTTCACCTTGGCGTCGCCGTGGAACCACCACATCGTCTTGCGGCGCCCGATGCTGCGCATATGATACTCGACAATATCGCCGGGCATGACCGGCTTGCGGAACTTGCATTTGTCGATCGTCAGAAAATAAACCGCGCGCGGCTTCTCCGTGCCCTCCACCGACATGATGCCGATGACGCCCGCCGTCTGGGCCATGCCCTCGATCATAAGCACCCCCGGATAAACCGGCCGTTCCGGAAAGTGCCCCTGGAACGCAGGCTCGTTCACCGTGACGTTCTTCACGCCGATCCCGCTATGGTCGGCCCGAATATTGAGGACCCGGTCGATCAAAAGAAACGGATAACGATGAGGAAGGGTCTTGAGAATGGTGGCAATGTCCACCTGCTCGAACCTGACCGGCGACTCCATTACTCGGTACCTCGATCCTTCATTCGCTAACCCGATCCTTTGAAGCGGCTTCGGCCGATCCGGCACCGGGAGCACCGTCGCGCGCCAGGCGCTCCAGCGCAAAAAGTTCCCGGTACCACTGCCTGGTCGGTTTGGCGAAATAACCGCCCCAGCGGCCGTTGGGAGGGATATCGTCCTTGACCCCGCTCATAGCGGTGACCTGCGCGCCGTCACCGATGTGGAGGTGGTTATTAATCCCGCACTTTGCCCCGAGCGCAACGTTGTCGCCGATCGTCAGGCTGCCCGCCAGCCCGATCTGCGCCGCCAGCAGGCAACGCCGGCCGATCGTCACGTTGTGCCCGATCTGAACCTGATTATCGATCTTTGTCCCCTCTCCGATAACCGTGTCGCGCAGGCTGCCACGATCGATGGTCGTGCCGGCGCCGATTTCGACATCGTTCTGGATCAGCACGCGTCCGGTCTGCGGGACCTTCACATGGCCTTCCGAACCGAAGAAAATAAAACCGTAGCCATCCTGTCCGATATGGCAACCGGGATGGATGAGAACATCGTTGCCGATGAAAGTCGCCTGAATCGTGGTTCCAGCGCCGACGTTGCAGTTTCTGCCGATCCGGACACCCGGGCCGATCACGGCGCCGGAGCCGATAACCGAACCGGTCCCAATCTGGACTTCCGGGCCGATCACCGCCAACGGATCGATCGCGACCTCATCTTCGAGGTGCGCGGACGGATGGATGACGGCGGATGCAGCGACCGCCGCGTTATCGAACCAGGACTGCGGTCGTAACGCGTCGCCATGAAAATCACGGGCGATGCTCACGAAGGCGCGAAACGGAGCCTTCGAACGCAGGACCGCCACATGAGCCGGAACATCGGCTTCGAAACGCGAACTGACCAGACAGGCACCCGCCTTCGTCGCGGCAAGTTGCACGGCGTATTTGTGGTTGTCGAAAAACGTGAGATGCATCGGCCCGGCCTGGTCGAGCGAGGCCAGACCCGTAATCCGAATGGCGCCCCGAGACGCATCGACCAACTGCGCTCCCGTCGATGCGGCTATTTCCGTCAAAGTCGACGGCGGCGGCCGCTTAAAAAACTCCGGTTGCGTCATTCCATCCGTCGCGGTTAGCGCCGCAGTCACGCTCAGAACGTGGTTCCGCCACCAAACCTGAACTCCTGCACCCGATCGTACTTGCCCTTCGTGATCGGCACCGCGTAGTCGAAGCGGAGTGGACCGAACGGAGACTGCCAGATCAGGCCGACGCCAACCGAGCTTCGGACCACATTGGTGTCGTCATACTGAAGACCCGCACAGGTGCCCGGACTGGTGCGCGACGTACTTGCCGAACACCCCGGCATATTGAATTCATTGGTCAACGCGTATGACGTCGGCCCCTGGTAACCCCAGAGCGAGCCGGCGTCCGCGTAAACGGCGCCCTTCAAGCCGACTTCTTTCGGCATAAACCAGAACGGCATCTGCAACTCGACTGACGCACCCCAGTACTTGGTGCCGCCCAAAGCATCCATCGTGCTCAGATAATTGATATCACGCGGACCAATGCCGTACGGCGCGAAGCCGCGCACCAGATTTGGTCCCATCTGGAAGTTATCCAACATGCGGATTCCGTTCTGTCCGGCATAGGCGCCGACATTGTTCAGAATACCGCCTTGCAGATGGATCAGGCCGACAATGTCGGAGACCAGCGGCTGATAATACTTCGCGTCGAGCGCCGTCTTCAGGTATTTGACGTCGCCGCCGACGCCGGCAAAATCCTGCCTGAAATCGATCAGCAGACCACCGGTCGGGTTCTTGTTGTTATCGAGGGTGTTGTAGGTCAGCGTGTAGCCGAGCATCGAGGTCAGCGTCCGGCCGCGCTCCAGCTCCTGACGGATCGGCAGCGACGCCTCGCCGTCGGAATAACAGCCCATGTTGCTTCCGTCCCACACGCCGTTGGCATTCATGAAGGCCGGCGAGGGGTTATACGGCATGCCGTTGGTGAGGCTGTTGTTACAGTTCCGCAGAGCGCTTGGCAGGCCGATCTCCTGCTGGAAAATCGAATAACGCAGTTGCAACGTCAGATCCTCGCGCAGGCCGAAGCCGAGCCGCGGACTGAATCCGAGCGTCTTCATGTTATAGGAGATCCACTGGTTGGAGAGCTGTTCGCGCTGGTAAAGATCAATTCCGAGCGCGACGCGATAGCCGAGCAGGAACGGCTCGACGAACGAGAGCGAGTATCCCCTCGCCCATTGCCCGTATTGGACCGAAGCCTTCGCATACAGACCGCGGCCGAGCAGATTGCGCTCGGAGACGCTAACTTCCGCAAGCGCGCCCTGGGTCGTGGAATAGCCGCCGGACACCGAGAAATCGCCGGTCGACTTGTCTTCGACCTCGACATCGAGAATCACGCGGTCGCTGGAGGAGCCGGGCTCGGTCGTGATCTTGACCGTCTTGAAGAAGTCGAGGTTTTTCAGGCGGCGCTCTGCACGATCCACCAGCGACCGATTATAGGCATCGCCTTCCGAAATATCGAACTCGCGCCGGATCACATAGTCCCGCGTCCGCGTGTTGCCCCGGATGTTGATGCGCTCGATATACGTTCGCGGACCCTCATCGATCGCGAATACGATCGAGACAGAATGGGCATCGAAGTTGCGATCCCCCCGCGGACGCACCACGGCGAAGGCATACCCGCGCCGCGACGCTTCGACCTGCATCTCCTCGACGGACTTCTCGAGCGCTTCGGCGTTGTAGAGGGCCCCGACGTGGACACGGGAAAAGCCGCTCAGCGAATTTCCGTCGAATGTCGGAATCGACGATTCGAATGCCACCGATCCGACGCGGTACTGCTGGCCTTCGTCAATCTTGAAGGTCACGAGAAATCCGTGGCGACCGGGATCGTATTCGGTCAGGGCGGCGATGATCTGAACATCGGCATAGCCGTGCTTCAGATAAAAGCGGCGCAGCAAGTCGCGGTCGGCCTCGACGCGGTCGGGATCATAAGTATCCCCTCCGCCCAGGAAGCTGAGGAAATTCGATTCGTGAGTCTTGATAACGTCCTTCAGACGGTAGGACGAAAAGGCCTGGTTGCCGATAAACTCGATCGAAGCGATGCCGGTCTTGTCTCCTTCGACGATCGAGAAAATGAGATCGACGCGGTTGTTGGGCTGTTCGATGAACTCGGGCGTGACGCGCACGTCGTAGCGGCCGGATCGACGATAGATCTCGACGATTCGCTGGACGTCGGACTGGACCATCGGCCGGGAAAACGTGCCGCGCGGCTTGGACTGGATCTCCGTCTTCAGCTGATCGTCCTTCACCTTCTTGTTGCCCTCGAAGGCAACCCGGTTGATGACCGGGTTCTCGATGACCGAGACCACCAGCCCGTTCCCTACCCGGTTGATCCTGACGTCCTGGAACAGGCCGGTCTCGATCAGCGCTTTCAACGCGTCATCGATGCTGGCCTGGTCGAGGCGTCCACTGGCATCCGGCTTGAAATAGGAGCGGATCGTCTCCAGTTCGACGCGACGGTTCCCCTCGACGGAGATCGACGACAGCGTCTGCGCAGCAGCGGGGGACGATGTGAGAGGAACGGTCACGACAGCGGCGACCGGCACGGCAATGGCTGTCAGGGCGGCGAGCAGTATCCCCCTTAACCCTCGCATTCCAACATTCATGCGCAACGCGCCCTTATCAATTCTGACGCCGCCCCGTCCCTTCAGGCGGCAGATTCCCATTCGCGTTGCTTGTAACCAATTTTCCCGCAGTGGCAAACGGCCTTTCGCAGCGCAATTCCAATTTAACTCCAAGACGTTGCCCATTAGTCACGCCTAGATCGCATCGATTCCCGGACCGACTCCGGCCGAAATCGAACGCGATCGATTCCCGGAAACTCAGAGCGGCCCGCGGAAGGAAAACCGCAAGGGATTTTTTCTTATCCCGCCCTGGAGCGAACGACTCACGATCCGGTCAGATGCAGAATATCGTTGTAGGTGGCAAAAACCATCAACATCAACACCAGACCCAGCCCGATTCGAAAACCCACTTCCTGCGCGCGCTCGGATATCGGCCGACCCCGCACGGCTTCCACCGCATAGAACAAAAGGTGTCCGCCATCCAGCAACGGAACCGGAAACAGGTTCAACAGTCCAATCGACACGGAAAGAACGGCGGCAAGATGGATCAGCGCCGCGGGACCGATCGTGGCCACCTGCCCGGAAATCTGGGCAATTCGAAGCGGCCCCCCGACTTGGTCGGCGGCCTCGCGCCCGGTGAAAATCCCGCCGATATAAGCCAACGTGCGGTCGATCACGAACCAGGTTTCCTGAACTCCCATCCATAGCGCCGTGGCCGGATTCACGTACTCCGTGGTGACATCTCCCGGCGACGTCGCGCGCGTAATGCCGAGAACGCCGATCCGGTGCGTGTTTCCGAAACGGTCCTTGATCTCCCTGAGCTCCGGCACTCCCTTGAGATCAATGATGGAATCGCCTCGTTTCACGGCGAATACCAGCGTCTCGCCGGCGTTGGTGCCGACAATCCGCTGCATGTCGGAAAAGCTGTCTATCTTGCCGCCATTGATCGCGGTCACGATATCACCGGTCTTGAAACCGGCCGCTTCGGCGGCGCTGCCGGCCTGTATCCCGTCTACGCGCGCTGTCGCGCTGGGCTTGCCGAGAAATGTGAACAGGCCAGCAAAAATAAAGATCGCGAGGATGAAGTTGGCGATGGGTCCCGCAGCGACGATCGCGGCGCGGCGGCCGACGTTCTTGTGATGAAAGCTGCCCCTGCGCTCCTCCTCCGTCATGGAGGCGAGGGCCTCGTTCGAAGGGGTGCTGGCTTCGGAATCATCGCCGAAAAACTTGACGTATCCGCCGAGGGGAATGGCGGAAAGCTTCCAGCGCGTTCCGTGCCTGTCGTTGAAGCCCGCCAGTTCAGGTCCGAAGCCAACGGAAAACGTCAGCACCTTCACGCCCGCCCAGCGCGCAACGAGAAAATGGCCGAGTTCGTGAAAGAAAACGACGACGGTCAGGACAAACAGGAACGGAACGATGTAGCCGATCAAGCCGGAGCTTAGCGTATTGAAACCATGAAGAAAAAAATCGGCCATACCGCTTCCCTCGTCCAGTGCCGGAGGCCCCGTTACCGTCCACGCCTAGATCACGATGATCCTGGATCGAATCGATTTAGGATCATGAACGTGATCGATTCCAATATTTTGAGACGCGGGATGCGGGCGGAA
>CAZOOO010000093.1:0-11785 GCA_964581435.1 uncultured Hyphomicrobiales bacterium
ACCGGGCTGTTTCTCGGCATCGGCATCCGGCTGGTCGATTTCAAGATGGAATGCGGTCGCCTGTTCGAGAACGAGATGATGCGAATCGTCGTCGCCGATGAAATATCGCCTGACTCGTGCCGTCTGTGGGACATCAAGTCGAACGAGAAGCTCGACAAGGACCGTTTCCGCCGCGATCTCGGCGGGCTGCTGGAAGCTTATACCGAAGTTGCGAAGCGGCTCGGCATCCTGATGGAGAACGAGCGGCCGATCGGCGCCGGCCCGGTGCTGGTGAAGGGGTGAGGCGACCGTGAAAGCACGCGTCACTGTTACGTTGAAAACCGGGGTTCTCGATCCGCAGGGCAAGGCCATCGAGGGGGCGCTGAAGTCGCTTGGCATCGATGGCGTCGCCAGCGTGCGCCAGGGCAAGGTGTTCGATATCGAACTCGATGGCGACAAGACGAAGGCGGAAGCCGCGCTCAAGGCCGCCGCCGACAGGCTGCTGGCGAATACCGTGATCGAGAACTATCGCGTCGAGGTTCTGGGCTAGGCGATGCCAGGCAGGCAGGGGCTCTTCTCTCGTCATGGCCGGGTTTATCCCGGCCATCTACGTCTGTCTTGCCAAGCCGCAGTCAAGACGTGGATGCCCGCGACAAGCGCGGGCATGACGGAGGCTGGTTTTGTCAAAGGACGTCACGTTTCCGGATCTGGCAGATGAAATCCGCAGTTCTCGTTTTTCCCGGCATCAATCGCGAGCGCGACATGGCGCGCGCGCTGCGGCTCGTATCCGGGCGCGAGCCAGCGATGGTGTGGCACGCGGAGACCGCGCTGCCCGAGGGCGCCGATCTCGTGGTGGTGCCCGGCGGCTTTTCCTACGGCGACTATCTGCGCTGCGGCGCCATCGCGGCGCGCGCGCCGGTCATGGACGCGGTCCGCAAGTTCGCGTCCCGAGGCGGTCTTGTGCTCGGCGTCTGCAATGGATTCCAGATTTTGTGCGAGTCCGGCCTGCTGCCGGGCATCCTCATGCGCAACGCGGGGCTGAAGTTCATCTGCCATGACGTGCACCTGCGAGTCGAACGCTCGGACACCCCGTTCACCCGCGGCTACAATGCCGGGCAGGTGATCCGCGTGCCGGTCGCGCACGGCGAGGGCAATTACGCCGCCGACGAGGATACCATCCGCCGTCTGGAGGGCGAGGGCCGCGTACTCTACCGTTACTGCTCGCCGTTCGGCGAGGTCGGTGATAACAGCAACATCAACGGCGCGGCGCAGTCGATCGCAGGCATTGTCAATGACCGCGGCAATGTGCTCGGCATGATGCCGCATCCGGAAAATCACGTCGAAGACATCATGGGATGCACCGACGGGCGCGGCCTGTTCGCGGGCCTCGTCGCGCATCTGGAGCGGGCGGCGTGAATAAGCCTTTGCGTGGTAACGAACCCCCGATCACCCCCGAACTCGTCGCCTCGCACGGCCTCAAGCCTGACGAGTACGAGCGCATTCTGAAGCTGCTCGGCCGGACGCCGACATTCACCGAACTCGGCATCTTCTCGGCGATGTGGAACGAGCATTGTTCGTACAAGTCCTCGCGCATCCATCTGCGCGGTCTGCCGACGACAGCGCCGTGGGTGATCCAGGGGCCCGGCGAGAACGCCGGCGTCATCGACATCGGCGACGGGCAGGCGGTGGTGTTCAAGATGGAGAGCCACAACCACCCGAGCTACATCGAGCCCTATCAGGGCGCGACCACCGGCGTCGGCGGCATCCTGCGCGACGTCTTCACCATGGGCGCGCGCCCCATCGCCTGCCTTAACGCGCTGAGCTTCGGCGATCCGTCGCATCCGAAAACGCGACATCTCGTCAGCGGCGTGGTGGCCGGCGTCGGCGGCTACGGCAACTCGTTTGGTGTTCCCACGGTCGGCGGACAGGTGCGCTTCCACACCCGCTATGACGGCAACATCCTCGTCAACGCCATGGCGGTCGGTCTCGCCGATGCCGACAAGATTTTCTATGCGGCGGCGTCCGGCGTGAACATGCCGATCGTCTATCTCGGCTCCAAGACCGGCCGCGACGGCATCCACGGCGCGACCATGGCGTCGGCCGAGTTCGACGACGACAGTGAGGAGAAACGCCCGACCGTTCAGGTCGGCGATCCCTTCGCCGAAAAGCTGCTGCTGGAAGCCTGTCTCGAAATCATGGCGAAGGGCTGCGTCATTGCCATCCAGGACATGGGCGCGGCGGGGCTGACGTGTTCGGCGGTGGAAATGGGCGCAAAGGGCGATCTCGGCGTCGATCTTGACCTCGACAGCGTGCCGACGCGCGAAACCGGAATGAGCGCCTACGAGATGATGCTCTCGGAATCGCAAGAGCGGATGCTGATGGTGCTCAAGCCCGACAAGGAAAAGGAAGCCGAGGCGATCTTCCGCAAGTGGGGCCTCGATTTCGCGATCGTCGGCACCACCACGCCGAGCAAGCGTTTCGTCGTGAGGCACGGCGGCGATGTGATGGCCGACCTGCCGATCAAGGAGCTTGAATCGGAAGCGCCCTTGTATGACCGGCCGCATGTGCCGTCGCCGCAGTTACCCGTCATTCAGGCGCGCGACGTTGCGCCGCCGCTGTCGGTGGCTGACGCGCTGGAGAAACTGATCGCGACGCCGGAACTGTGCTCGAAGCGCTGGGTGTGGGAGCAGTACGATCACGTCATCGGCGGCAACACGGTGCAGCGCCCCGGCGGCGATGCGGCCGTCGTGCGGGTCGAGGACGGGCCGAAGGGCCTCGCGCTCACGGTCGACGTGACGCCGCGCTATTGCGAGGCCGATCCTTATCAAGGCGGCAAGCAGGCGGTGGCGGAAGCCTGGCGCAACATCACCGCCGTCGGCGGCCGTCCGCTCGCGATCACCGACAACCTGAACTTCGGCAACCCGGAACGGCCCGAGAACATGGGCCAGTTCGTCGGCTGCCTGAAGGGTATCTCGGAAGCCTGCACCGCGCTCGACTTCCCCGTCGTGTCCGGCAACGTCTCGCTTTATAACGAGACTAACGGCCGCGGCATCCTGCCGACGCCCTCGATCGGCGGCGTCGGCCTACTCGACGACTTCACCAAGTCCGCGTCGCTCGCCTTCAAGGCCGAGGGACATCCGATCCTGCTGATCGGCGACACGCAGGGCTGGCTCGGCCAGTCGGTGTACTTGCGCGACGTCTGCTGCCGCGAGGAGGGCGCGCCGCCGCCGGTCGATCTCACCGCGGAAAAACGCAACGGCGACGTGGTGCGCGGCATGATCCATGCCGGCACGGCGACGGCCGTGCATGATGTCTCCGATGGCGGACTTCTCGTTGCACTGGCGGAAATGGCGATGGCCGGCGGTATCGGCGCGGTGCTCGACGCCGCGCCGGAAGCGACCGTGCCGCACGCCTGGTGGTTCGGCGAGGATCAGGCGCGCTATGTCGTGACCGTGCGTGAAAAGGACCTGCTGAGCGTGTTCACCAAGCTCAAGGCGGTCGAGGTGCCCTGCGTCCAGATCGGCCTGACCGGCGGGCGCGAGATCGCCATCGCCGGCGAGCGCGCCATCGCCGTTAAAGCCTTGCAGCACGGTTTTGAAAGCTGGCTGCCGGACTATATGGCCGGAAAAGGGTGACCGAGGCTCACGGCACGCAGCGCGTGCCGCAAGCCGGCGCGGCCCCGCGGTTGCCTTCGCCCTTGCGATTGGCAAAGTTCGTGCGAGTATGGGATCGAGCTGCGTGACGTGACGAGATAGCCATATTAAGTTGAACTGCCGTCGCGGCGATTCCGGGATGTGGCGGATTTGGGAGACACTCTGATGCCGATGGAAGCGCGGGAAATCGAGTCGATGATCAAGGAGGCGATTCCGGACGCCCAGGTGACGATCCAGGACCTCGCCGGTGACGGCAACCACTACTCGGCCACCGTGATCTCGGAGTCGTTTCGCGGCAAGTCGCGCGTGCAGCAGCATCAGATCGTCTATCAGTCGCTGAAAGGACAGATGGGCGGCGTGCTTCACGCGCTGGCGTTGCAGACCGGCGTTCCGGAGTAGCCCCGCGTCAGTTCAGCAGCGCGTGAACCGAAAACATCCGTTCCGGGTCGGTCCATGCCGCCAGCGGCGTCCAGCCCGAGCCCTTCGCGAGAGCGTTGAAACGGTCGATGCTGTACTTGTAGCTACTTTCGGTGTGGATGCTTTCGCCGGCGCGGAAGAAGAAGCTGCGGCCCTGCAAGCGGGCCGTCTGCGGCCTCTTGCTGACGAGGTGCATCTCGATGCGGTGGCGCTCCCGATTGTAGATCGCGCGATGGGTGAACGCGGACAGGTCGAAATCGCCGCCGAGTTCGCGGTTGATGCGAGCCAGCACGTTCAGATTGAAGCGCGCGGTAACGCCGGCGGCATCGTCATAGGCCTCGCACATCCTCCGTTCGTTCTTCTCGAGATCGACACCGATCAGGATGTATGCGCCTTCACCCAGGATATCGCGCGCCCCACGCAGGAAGCGGCTGGCTTCGTGAGGCTCGAAATTGCCCAGGGTCGAGCCGGGGAAGAATCCGACTTTCGGCAGGGTCTTGACTTGATCGGGCAGGACGAACGGCGCGGTAAAGTCGGCCGTCACCGGATGAATAGGGAGGTGCGGGAAGTCGTTCCGCAATCCTCGCGCCTGCGCGTTGAGAAAATCCCCCGAAATATCCACCGGCACATAGGCGGTGAAGTCACAGGCATCCAGCAGCAGCCGCGCTTTGGTGGGAGCGCCGGCTCCAAACTCCACCAGCGCCGCATGTTCCGGAATGATCGAAGCGATTTCAGCCGACCGATCGCGCAGGATGCCGAGCTCGGTGCGGGTCGGGTAATATTCCGGAAGCCGCGTGATCTGCTCGAACAGTTCGGAGCCCGTGGCGTCGTAGAAATATTTTGGCGGGAGCTGCTTCGGCTGTCGCGCCAATCCTGCGGCGGCGTCGCTCGCGAAGCCCGGGGTCGTTTCGTCGGACCGGGATACTCTGGCCAGGGCGGCGGCGTGCATATCCATGATAGTCTCCCGAAGCGCGCTGCGCGGCGCATTTGCGTTGACGGGGATCAGGCGCCGTAGTCCGCGAGGCGCAGGCCGGTGAATTGCCAGCGGTGATGCGGATAGAAGAAGTTCCGGTAGCTGACGCGGCTGTGCCCTTCCGGCGTCGCCAGCGACGAGCCGCGGAGAACGAACTGGTTGACCATGAACTTGCCGTTGTATTCCCCGAGCGCGTCCTGGTCCGCGCGATATCCGGGGTAGGGCGCGTATGCGCTGCGCGTCCATTGCCAGACGGCGCCGAACGCGTCTTCGATCTGTCCGGCCCGCGCCGCGACCTCCCATTCCATCTCGGTCGGCAAATGCTTTCCGCTCCAGCGCGCGAACGCATCGGCCTCGTAATAACTGACGTGGCAGACCGGCGCGTCGGGATCGACCGGCCGCAAGCCGGCGAGCGTCATGGTTCGCCAGCCGTCGGCGGTCTTGCGCCAGTAGCCCGGTGCTTCCCACGCCTCTCCGGTGGCCGCGGCGAAGCCGTCCATCAGCCACAACGTGGCGGTGCGATAGCCGCCGTCGTCCATGAAAGCGAGCCACTCGGCGTTGGTGACGAGACCGCGTCCGAGCTTCACCGGTCCGACGAGGGCGCGGTGAGCGGGTCTTTCGTTGTCGAAATGAAAACTGTCGCCCTGGTGCCCGATGGTGCGGATGCCCTGATTCAGTGTGATCCATCCGCCGGCATCCTCTTGAGGAGCAGGGAAGGTCCGTGCCGCGTCGTAGGCTGGCGGGATCGGGTTCTGCGCGAAGGCGTGCAGGATATCCGTCAGCATCAACTCCTGATGCTGCTGTTCGTGGTTGAGGCCGGCTTCGATCAGCGGCATGAGCCCCGCCAGCATTTTGGCGTCGGTGTCGTGAAAGAATTTGACGACCGCGGCATCGACATGGCGGCGATAGGCGGTAATCTCCCCGGCGCCGGGGCGGGTGATGAGGCCGCGTTGGGCGCGGGCATATCTCGGGCCGGCGCTGACGTAATAGGAATTGAACAGAAAGGCGTAATCGGGATGGAACGGGACATGGGCGGGACTGTGCCGTCCGAGTAGGAATTGTTCCCAGAACCAGGTGGTATGGGCGCGGTGCCATTTCGCCGGGCTGGCATCCGGCATCGACTGCACCGTCTGATCCTCCGCCGACAGCGGCCTTGCGCGCCGCTCCGTTTCGCCGCGAACGGCGAGAAAGGCTTCCGTCAGGCGGTCGGCCAATGTCCGTAAACCAGAAAATAGCGATGAGTTCGGAGCGACCGTTGGGACCACGGTCGCGGCAGACACTGGATTCGTCACGGAAATCTCCGGTTTGGGAAAGAACGTTGTTCCGGACAATGGGTTCCTGGAACAGTACGTGCGCAGCCTCTGGAAGAGAGTCCGGGATGACGAAATCCGGGGGCGCACCGGCGCGGTGCCTCCAACGGCGCTTGGCGCACCGTGGCAATTTATTTGTTACACGGCGGTTTCTGACTATATATACCGCAAGCTGCGACGGGCTGTTCGCGGCTCCCCTGGTAACGTGCGGCTAAAGGATGTGACGATGAGCATTAAGGAAACCATTGAGAACGAACTGAAGTCGAACGACGTCGTGCTGTTCATGAAGGGCACGCCGCAGTTTCCACAGTGTGGTTTCTCAGGGCAGGTGGTCCAGATTCTCGACCACGTCGGCGTGGGCTACAAGGGCCTGAATGTCCTTGAATCTCCCGAACTGCGCGACGGCATCAAGACCTATTCGAGCTGGCCCACGATTCCGCAGTTGTACGTCAAGGGTGAATTCGTCGGCGGTTGCGACATCGTCCGCGAGATGTTCCAGGCTGGTGAGCTGCAGAAACTGTTCTCCGACAAGGGCATCACCTTCAACGCACCGGCGTCGGCCTGATTGCGTCGTTATGGGTCCGGGGCGTCGTGAAAGTCACGTCGCGGATCTCACGACATTGAACGTTGCGATCATTTAAGCGCAGCAAATAAATTTCTGCTTGGCGGCAGCGTTGGCGGCGCGGTCCCTTGTCGCGGGCTGCTGCTGAAAGCCATGTCGCCGTCACCAATCAAGGTTGCATTGCGGTCGCTGCTCGCTGCTGCCGTGTGCGTCGGGTTGCGGGGTCCGTGCGGACGATCTGTGAGGAACCTTCCCGGGCGAGGGCGGTTCTCGGCTCAGTTTTGTTTTGCATGGAGACAAGGATGAGAATGCGCTTTATCGCCCTGACGTCGATGATGCTTGTTTTAGCGGCGGCTTCCGGTTCCGCACATGCCGATCAGCCGGGCGCAGACTGGATGAAGGCCGATCAGGTCATCCAGAAGCTGACCGCGAAGGGATATACGAACTTCGGCAAGGTCGAGGCTGATGACGGCCATTGGGAGTTGGAAGCCGATCTCAAGGGCATCCGCTACGATTTGAGTGTCGATCCCAAGAGCGGTGAAGTTATTAAGAGCGAGCCGGATAATGACTGATCCGCCTTTCATACCGTCATAAAAAAAGCCCCGGCAACCGGGGCTTTTTTTGAATCGTGGCGGCGGAATTAGCGCGAATAGAACTCGACGATCAGATGAGGTTCCATCTGCACCGCGAAAGGAACGTCCGCAAGCTGCGGAATGCGGATGAATTTCGCGTTCTGCTTGTTGTGGTCGGCGTCGATGAAATCGGGCACGTCGCGTTCGGCGAGCTGGTTGGCTTCCAGCACGAGCGCGAGCTGCTTCGATGCGTCCTTCACCTCGACGGTATCGCCGACCTTTAGCTTGTAGCTCGGAATGTTGACGCGGCGACCGTTCACCTTGACGTGGCCGTGGTTGATGAACTGACGCGCGGCGAATATCGTCGGCACGAATTTCGCGCGATAGACCACGGTGTCGAGACGGCGCTCGAGCAGGCCGATCAGGTTCTCGCCCGAATCGCCCTTCATGCGAGTCGCCTCGACGTAGATCGCGTAAAACTGTCGTTCGGAAATGTTGCCGTAATAGCCCTTGAGCTTTTGCTTGGCGCGGAGCTGGGTTCCGAAATCGGAGAGCTTGCCCTTGCGGCGCTGGCCGTGCTGGCCCGGGCCGTATTCGCGCTTGTTGACGGGGCTCTTCGGGCGGCCCCAGATGTTCTGCCCCATACGGCGATCGATTTTGTACTTCGCCTCGTTGCGCTTAGTCATCGCGTCCTCTTGTCAAAGTTTAAGCCTGTGGATCGAGGAAACGCGCCCTCCTGTGCGGATGACCTGGGCATGATGAAAACCGGAGGGCCGCTTTTCGGGATCATGACAAATCCGCCGCCGACAGGTCCGGCCCATAAGCTTGACGGGCAGGACCACGGGTCGCGAAACGCAACGCGGGCCAAAACAGGCCCGCGCGCAGGCGTTTTCTAGGGACAAACCATGGCCCTGTCAAACGAAAGCAAGGGGAGTTTGGCGCGGAAATCCCTGGTCCGGCGGCCGTGTATCTCGTCCGCCGATGTCCTGGTTCATGCCGGCACGCGTCCGCCGAAGAACGGCGCCAGCGCAGCCGTCAGCTTGTGCGAGCGGCCGGAAGTGAAAATCATCGCGGGCGGACATTCATGGTCGCCGGCGGTATTCGGCCCGAGCGGTCCCAGCAGGGCGACGACGCGGCGGGCGATCGCGGGCGCCGGGTCGATCCATGACACCGGCCATGGCGCGAGCCTGAGCAGCCGGTCGAGCAGGAGCGGATAGTGCGTGCAGGCGAGTACGACGGCATCGGTGCGCAGATTTTCGCCGGTCCCGGCCGAAACGAAACACGGCGTGATTTCGCTCAGGATGTCGGCGTCGCTGACCGGCTTGCCGCTCAGGGCGTCCTCTGCCAGCGAAGCCAGGCGCCCCGCGCCGACCAGTGTTACGGTGCAGGCTTGGGCATGATTCCGGATCAGCGCCTGCGTGTATTCACGCTGCACGGTCGCACGGGTGCCCAGCACCGAGACGCACTTGGTCTTCGACGCGGCGCAAGCCGGCTTGATGGCCGGGACCGTGCCGACGAACGGCACAGGATAGGCGGCGCGCAACGGCCCCAGCACCGAGACGGACATCGTGTTGCAGGCGATCACGACGATGTCAGGGTCGTGGATGCCGATCAACTCTCCGGCCAGGGGAACCACGCGGGCGATGATTTCGTCTTCGCTGAGGCGGCCATAGGGAAAGAAGGCGTCGTCGGCGACATAGACATATCGTGCAACGGGGAGGACGTTGACGATCTCCCGTAGCACGGTGAGGCCGCCGAGGCCGGAATCGAGAACGAGAATGGTAGGGGTGTATGACACGCGGCAATATTAGGGACGGTCTGTTACTGCGGAGTTTTTACGGATTGTGTTGATTTGTCTATTTTCGGGACATGATAGCTTAAACTAGCGGTCCCCGATTGCTCGCGACGCGGTCTATCCCTGGCTTTGTACCGTGAAGCGTTGAAAGCCCTCGACCCGCCCGGGGCATGATCCCGGAAAGCGGAAATAATTATCTAAAATATCACAATAATATCAATATGATATAGATAGAATCTGATAAGTTATTCAGCCAGATTCTGTGTGTTTTGGAACGAAATACCTAGTGTCCTGATTTCGAAGTTCGCATGCCCTTGCCGCAACCTTTAATGCGAACTTCGTAATCGAAGGGATGCTCGCAGTCTCATGATTCTATTGTGGTTCAGGTAAGTTCGCTTGACGGACTCGGGTGGAGCAATGAAGTGGATTTGACATTCGCTACCCAGTTTGCATCGAACGCGAGAAGCGAATGTCAAATCCAAAACTCCACTAGAAACCCATATTTGCTAGTGATCCTTTGATTCTAACATTTGCAGGAACCCCTGCCGCAACGGGATGCAAATGTTAGAATCGGACCACTAGCGCAATCCTTCGTAGACCATGAAGCCGCGCGCGATTTCGAGCTTCTTCAGTGCGCGGGGGACGAAGCGTTGCGGCGGATGGTTAAGATAGCGCCACGAGGTGAGAGTGAAGTCCGTCACCGGTAGCCGGCTGTGCCGCATCGGCGCCAGCAGTCCGGTCATGCTGATTGGCGTATGTGTGCGATTGTTGAAGGGTAGCAGCAGCAGTTCGAAGTGTGCGAGCGATCCGTTCCGCTCGGGGGCGGTCAAACCGGCGACCGCGACCATTCGTTCTTCGGATACGATGCCGAGAATGTCGGTGATTTGGGCGCGGCTTGCGGCCGCGAACAGTGACGAAAAGTTCTCTCCCTTGAGATCGCGGCCGAGCAGGGCGCAGACCCGGGTCCCGGCAACGCGGAACGGATAACCGTGCTTCGGATCGTAGGAGAGCACGAAGATGTCCCCGAGCAACTGGCGGACGGCGTTCGGGTCGATCATGCGCCGGTCGGGCGCGCGTTCGCCGTCGCGTTTCTCATCCCAGTAAGCGAAGAATGCGCGGTTCGATGGATGTTTCATGGTGTTACCGTCCCTGACCGGGGCCCGAACCGGGTGAATCTGTCCCACTTCAAGGCAATCCCAGTCGTTTGCTGTTGTGCAGGAGCGGTGTTGCAGCGTCCATGCCGGGAGGGCGGCTTCTGCGTCATGCACTCCCTAATTGTGCCGTTAACGTTAAATTCACCATGTGTTTTAAGACTTCGGTAACCTATGCGTCTGGCGGCGCGCCATTTCATGCCTTGTCGCGAAATGTCTCATGGCAGCCGAGGTCGAGGCGCGACCATGAGCCGGGGGAGAAGCGGGTCGGGAAAGTCCGCCGCGGCCACGGCTGGGGCGGTTGTCGCCAACATCGACAGCAAGAGTCGGATTGAGGTATTAGTCGGCGCAATCCGGCGCGGACTGCCGGTCGAAATCGTGATGGCATGAGACCGGATAGAGTACGGTTCGCCGACTATCCGGTCCTCGATGATGGAAGGGGCAAGCGCTGGATGACACAGGCGGGAAAAGTCTTGCGGGTTTGGATGGCCGTTTCTGGTCTTGTAGCCGGCCTTCAATCGGCCTGTATTCCGGCCCGATCCGATGATCTCCGGGGTATCGAAACGCCCGCCGGAGAAGCCCGGTTCCAACCGGCTCTCCTGGTCAAGGACGTGGCTGGCCATGCTCGCGGCGGATTCGTCATTCAGGTGAGCGAGACCTCGCCGGAAAAGGAAGAGCCCTCAGCGGACACTCAGGTGAGCGAGGTTTCGGCGGAAAAGGAGGAGGTCTCGGCGGAAAGGGAACGAGATCACGGCGCTCGAAGCCCTCAGGAGATGCTGGCTTGGTTCCTGAAGGGCGCGGCGCTGCTGACCGCCATGGTGCTTTTTTACAAAGGATTGAAATGGTGGGTGTTGCGCAAGCGGCAGAGCGAGTAACGTATCCGCTATGCATATGCGCTCTTCGCCCGATTGTTTTGAAGTCGTCTGGAAGCGTCGTGCCGTCGAGGATGTCGCACGATATGGAGATCAGGGAGAGGGCCGTCTGGACGATACTTTGACGGTTTTTATTAGCCGGATCGAACTTTTGTTTGCACAGCCCCCTTATGCAGCCTATTGCGGCTCTTCGTCCGCTTGAGCCGCCAGGTCGCCGCCCTTGGACTCTCCCTCAGACCTTTCGTCAGAACGTCCGCCGGGACTTCCGCGCGAACCGATCCTGACCCTGCCGGGGCCGTTGACCGCCTATATCGGCCTTCTCGCGATTGTTCATGTCGCGTGGTCGGCGATGCCGCCCGATCTGGAATACTGGGTCATCGAGGCGTTCGGTTTCATTCCGATGCGGTACGATCCGAATCTTCTGGCGACGGCGTTTCCGGGAGGAAGCGGCGCCAAGGTCTGGACCTTCGTGACCTATTCGCTGCTGCACGCCAACCTCAG
>CAZOOO010000094.1:0-11712 GCA_964581435.1 uncultured Hyphomicrobiales bacterium
CCGGCTATGAGATCCATTTCGCCGGCGCGGCGGGCCTCGACATCAAGGGCACGGAAGTTCTGGGGCTTGTCAAAACCGAGGACGACGCGCTGGAGCATATCGTGGCGCTCGTCCAGATGTACCGCGAGCAGGCCCACTATCTTGAGCGCATCTACAAATGGGCGAAGCGCGTCGGCCTCGACGAGATCCGCCGCCAGATTCTGGAGGATCCCCGGAAGCGCAAGGCTTATTTCGATCGCTTCGCCCTCAGCCGGAAGTTCGCCCAGATCGATCCTTGGTCTGAACGCGTATCCGGCAAGGACAAGCACGAATTCCGGCCGATGGCGACCATCGGGTTTCCGGTCGCGGAGGAAGCGCTATGAGCTGGATCGCGATTGGCCAGACGGCGGATATCCCGCTTCGCGGCGCGCGCTGCGTGGCGACGCCCCACGGGCGGATTGCGGTGTTCCGCACGGTCGAGAATCGCTTCTTCGCCATCGAGGACCGCTGTCCACACAAGGGAGGCCCGCTCAGCCAGGGCATCGTGCATGGCGCTCAGGTTACCTGCCCGCTGCACAACTGGGTGATCTCGCTCGAGACAGGCGAGGCCCTGGGCGCTGACGAGGGGTCTGTACGCACCTTCGCGCTGAAGGTGGAGGGTGGAAAGCTCCTGATCTCCTCGGACGCGCTCGTCAGCATGACCGCATAGGTGAACTCCGGCCTTCGGATACAGACCATGTCGGCCGGCAGCGGTGTTGCCGGAAATCATCAGCACGATGTGGAGTCAGCCACGACGCCAGAATCCTTTTGACTGTGCAACGCGATTTGCATTTTGCTGGCAATCGCTGGGTAGCAGGATGAGTACGATGCTGGAAACAATCACCGCCGTCTTTGGAATTATGAGCGCCGGCATTTTCCTGGCTCACGCGATTGACGGTTATTGGTCGCGGCCCTGACCGGGCCGCGATGCCAACGCCTGGCACACCGCCTGCTCTGCCCGGCCGTTACGCCTCCGCCAGATCGAAGTCCTGACGTAACCGCGCAGCCATGTCCCGGACGCGCGCGCGCCACAGCTCCGGATTGGAAATCGGCCCGGCTTCCGGCTTGATCGTCAGCATCGCGTTCCATGGGTTTCCGCCGTAGACGGTCACCACGAATCCACGGGCCGGCACGCCGTCAAGCGTTTGCAGCGCCTTCAGGATGATCCCCGCAAGTTCGTCCGCGGTTTTGCGGCGGCCGTAACTCTCCGGCTGGTCCGGCAGCGTCGCGCCGGCTTCTTCAGCCGGCCCCTCTGCCTCCCGCTGCGGCGAGATTTCAGCGCCGAACGATTCCGATGAAGCCTGCGGATTGTCTTCGGGCGGTTCTGCCTCTGACAGGGGCGTGTTATGGCGCGCCCCCAAAACGTTCTGGATCAGGGCCATCAATCCCTTGTCCAACCCGCTGCTGTTACCCACCGTCGGTCGCTCCGGTCGATTGAGCTGTGGCCACCAGGATGGAATATCTATTGCCCCTGGCCGACCGTGGATATCTTGCAGATGTCTCAGCTCAACGCCACCCCAATCAACACCGCGACAAGCACGCCGAATCCGCCCAATGCAATATTGAGGAAATTCCGGGCCAAACCAGGTTCGGTGGTCAGCATGATGTTTCTCCCATACGCAAAACAGGTTTGCGTAGAATGAGCGTCGAATCTTAAGCAAAGCTTTCCGATTGAGGTTCGGTTAACCGAATCAGCGGCCGCCTTTGGCGTCGCGTGAGGTTCGATAAAGTCACGGCCGGGGAAGCTTGTATTTCGACTCCCCCCGGGGCCCAATCCCGTTTGAACCTTTCCCGCGGCGCGGTGACAGAGGAAGGGCTGGGGGATTGCACTGCCCAGTCTTGGCGCAACGTCACCGGGCGATCATATTCCGCTCAGGTGACGTTGTTGCTTGGAGCAGCGGTCAATTCGCGAAGGCTACGGAATCCAACGGCTGATAACGGACGGCCGCCGGGCACAGTATCCTGAAGACCGAGATCGTCGAATTCCTTTCGGCGTGACACACCGTACCGTCCGGAATCAGTCGCAGAACGACGCGGCGCGGGATCGCGCAAGCCCGGTCGGGATGCCGATGAGCTACGCTTTGATGAACGCAACCGACATCGATGTCGCATCGTCCGGCAGGGAAAACCGGGCGGCGTCAGGGCTGCTTGCTTTTGGCGCCGGCCTTGGATTGACCCGTGTTTCGCACGCCTCCCCAGGGATCGTTGACCACCGCAGCATCGGGAATCTTTCGCAACGAATCCTTGTAGGCTTTTTCGATGGCCTTCTGTTTCTCGATCTCTTCCGGCGTCTTTCCAGGCCCGTCGGCAAGCATGTTGAAATGCGGCGCCTGGGCGAAAGCCGGCCCCGACAACAGGGCCGCCATGAGCATGGATGCACGTAGAATTTTCATCGGACTCCTCCCCACGGCGATTAGCATAGACGCCGGATCCTTTCGGTTTCAAGCGGCTCACCGCTCGAAAGCGCCGTAAGGTTCCGAGGCACGAGGGACGCGCCCGGCAATGGCTCAAGCGTATCGGTTGCTATGAGAAAACGTTGAAGCGGGACCGGCCGGCGCCGATCCCGATCCGCGCATGTCCGGGACATGTCTTCAATAGCGGCCCGTCGGACTGACCGTGCCTCCACCCCGTCCGGAACCGCCGTACCCGCCGCGTCCGAATCCTCCGCCAAAACCGCCGATGCCGATGGAGGGTATCGGCAAGGGCACCGGCACGACGCTGGGTGGTGGAGGTGGCGGCGGCACATCATCAGCATAATAGGCGGGCTCGCGACTGCCGCGGCGCGGAGGCGCATCGTCGTTCCGCGAACGATCCGACTTTGCCTGCTTCTTCTTGGGCGTTTCGGCCTTCTTTTTCTGCGGCTCCCGCGGCGGCGCGCCGCAGGGACAGGTCGGACCGGCCGCGGCAGCGGCAACCGCCACGCCCGGATTATCGGGCCGGTTGCGCAGACGCTCCTCAAGCTTTCGCGCCGTCGGCGTCAGATCGCTATCGGCGTACTGGGCGAGGAAGGCCCGATAGCCGGCCGCGGTGTTGGCGAGGACCGCCCTGTTCCAGGCCGCCATGCGCCGGTGACGATCGAGCCACTGCCGCGCCTCCAGATCGAGCGGCGAGTCCGCGTAGAGACCGACGAACGCCTCATAGGCCTGATCGCTGCCGTCGCCGACGATCACCTCATGCGCCTGCTCAGCGGTCTTGCCTTTCAACTCACGGCGCCATTCCGCGACCGTACGCTTACCATTGGACACGGCAGGCGGCGCGGCGCCGGCTTCGGCGGTCCCGGGGAAAAACTGGAAACCGTCCGTCAGCGAGGAACTGTCCCATGGGGTCTGACGGCCATTCGTCGCCTTGTTGACCTCCAGCCGGACACGCTTGAACGCTTCCTCGATCGAAAGTCCCGGCTGCCGGCCGGCGGACAATAGCGCCGTCGTGTAGGGACTGTCGGCGCCCGCGCCGTCTTCCGCCTCGGCTCCCGGCGAGGTCGAGAACGACAGGAACGTGCCAGGCGCGGCCACCCTGGCATCGACGATGGCGAGACCGTGTCCCACCGTCTTGTTGATCGCGGGGAACGGGTTATTGCGGCACGCGTCCAGCAGGACGATGCGCATCCGGCTCGGAACCGATGTCAGCGTATTCATAATGTCGTTCAGGCGAACCGCCTGCAGCGGAATATCGGCTTCGCGCTTTGGATCGAGATCGACCGGGACCAGGAAATTCTCGCCATCGACCTGCAAGCCGTGGCCGGCGTAGAAAACCAGCGCGATGGTGTCAGGACCCTTCTCCGCGATCTTTGCCGCGAATTCACCGACCTTCTCGCGCATTTCGGTCTGTGACAGGTCGGAGGCCGTCAACACCTCGAAACCGGCATCGCCAAGCATCTGGGTCATAGCCTTGGCGTCGTTGCCGGGATTTGGCAGCGGCGTCACGGCGCGATAAGCCGACTGACCGATCACCAGCGCCAGCCGATTCTCCGCAGCGGCCGGATGCGCGGTCAGCACCATCGCAGCGACCGCCCCGAAAACGATCGAGCGGATCATTGAAAATGTCATGGCAGGCTCCCGCGTGACTTTCTTGTTCGACGGTTGTCGGTCTGCCCGGCGCGGCGGTTCATCGTGCGCGCGTATGTCGCATGAACCTCCATGCCGTTGATACCGCCGGGTCGGACCGACCCGCGCCTTTCTTACCGCTCCGGCAGGTCCGAGTCATACCGGCATTTGGCGGGGAAGCGGCGATAAAACGCTTATATCGCCCGATAGGAAGTTCGAACCCGCCAAAACCCGCTCGCCGGGTCGATCGACACGGTGAACGCAAGGTTAATGCAGGGGTCAAAATCGAGCGTCGGGACCAACGTTATCTTCGAATGTTTCAGCTAGTGTCCCGCCATGCGCGCCTTGGCCTCGCCATCGATCGCGTGGGAATTGGAACATGGTCGATATTGCCAACTGGGCTCCGGTTCGCCGCTCATCGATGAGCGAGTTTGCGGCGCGCCCGTCCGTGAGCGCAACATGCCGCGCAGCCGCGACACTTGCATCGCTCGATCCCGACCATTGGCGATCGCTCGCCGACCGTGCCGTCGAGCCGAACGGCTACTATCTCGCCGACTGGGAGCTGGCGCTCGACGCCACGGCGCGCGACCGGACCAATGCGTCGGCGCTGACGGCGCATTCGGACCCTTCATCCGGGCAATCGGGCGCTGAGACCCTCATCGGCCTCATTCCGGTTATCTCCGCCTGGCGAGCCTACCGGATTCCGCTTCCCCTTCTGGTCAGCGCCGATCCTTACGGAACGCTTTGCACGCCGCTGCTCGACCACGACCTCGCGGATCAAGCCGCGGCCGCGCTGCTGCGCGAGGCGCGCGCGCTCGGCCAACGCGCGCTGATCCTGCGCAACATCACGCTCGACGGCGCCGCCATGAGAGCCTTCACGGCAGCCCTCGAACACGACGGCATCGAGCCGCTTAGGCTGCATGGCCATGCGCGCGCCTGCCTCGACGCCACCCGTGAGGCGGAAGGACTGCTGCGCGAGGCGCTGGGCGTCAAGAAGCTCAAGGAGCTGCGGCGTCAGCGCAACCGTCTTGCGGAACACGGCGAGGTGTCGTTTGAGGTCGCGCGCGCTGCCGCCGACGTCGCGCGGGCGCTTGAAACTTTCCTCGCGCTGGAGGCCAGCGGCTGGAAGGCGCAGCGGGGGACCGCATTGATCCAGAATGGCGGCGATGCAACCTTCATCCGCCGCGCCGCGCCGGCGCTCGCCGCGCGAGGTCAGTGTGAAATCGTAACCCTGCGCGCCGGCCCGACGCCTGTGGCGGCGGCGATCGTGCTGCGCCACCAGGACCGCGCGTTCTATTTCAAGCTCGGCGTCGACGAGCGTTTCGCGAAGTTCTCGCCCGGCGTGCAGTTGACGCTCGATCTCACGCGCCATCTCTGCGCCGACCCCGCGATCACACTGGCGGATTCCACCGCAGATCCGGGTCATCCCATGATCGATCCGATCTGGCGCGGGCGGCTCGTAATCGGCGACGTATTGATCCCGCTTCACCGGGGCGATCCCGCCGTTCCGCTCGCAAGGGCCGCGATCGCGCTGCGCCGGCTGCTGCGCGAGCCCGTACGCCGCGCCGTCCACGTCCTCCGCAAGCGTCAGGAGAAAAACGCATGAGATCCTCCGAACATGCGCCGGTCATCACCGCGGTCGACGACGCGTTGCGACGCGACTTCCCGCTCAAGCCATTCTCGATCCGGCACAAGCTCGCGGGACATCCGCTGTTGACGCTGCCGCGCATCGCGCAATTGGCTGCCGAACTGCCGCGCGACCTGATCGAATACAATTCCGGCAAGATCGCAATCAGCCAGGACCCCGATGCAATCCCGGCGGTCGACCTCGATCCGGTCGAAGTGGTGAAGCGGATCGAAACCGCCGGCGCCTGGATGGTGCTGAAGCGCGTGGAGAACGCGCCCGAGTACCGCCGCCTGATCGAGGACGCGCTGCTGTCGGTCGCACGCGCCCGCGGTTTCGACAGCCTGCGCGACGCCGGATTCGAACAGATCGAGGGCTTTCTGTTCGTCTCATCGCCGAATTCGACCACTCCGTTTCATCTCGACAGCGAGGACAATTTCTTCGTCCAGATCCACGGCGAAAAGTTCTTCACGATTTACGACAACACGGACCGCCGCCTCGTATCGGATGACGAGATCGAGCGCTCAATGACGAAACACCGCAACCTGAGGTACGATGAGAGTTTTGCGCCGCGGGGCATCGAATTCCACATGTTCGGCGGCGACGGTTGCTTCGTGCCTTACCAGTGGCCGCATTGGGTTCGCACCGCGGGATCGCACTCGATCTCGATGGCTATTACCTGGAAGACGCGCGAGGTTCGCCGCGCCAACGACCTGCACTTCTTCAATTCGATGCTGCGCGGCCTCGGCTGGCCGCAGAAACCGCCGGGCGTTCAGCCCGCGTTCGATGCGTTGAAGCTGGCGTTCTATCGAACAGGCACGACGGCGGTCCGCCCGTTGCGAACCTCGATGACGATGCGGCGGATCCTGCGTCGCCTCGCGCTCGGCAAGCGAGCGAACTATTATCTCAAGGGCGCTTAAATCGAGTCCTGACCTCTCTGTCATACTGTCATAGCCCCGGCGACCTATGATAGGTTCGTCCCTGTCGTCGCATCCGCACGAGGCCGTCGATTGCCGGGCATTTCACTCTACACGCTGTCGGTCTGGGTGCTGCCGCTCGTTATCGCCATCACCTTTCACGAGGCGGCGCACGGATTCGTCGCATACCGGCTCGGCGATAACACCGCCTGGAATCTCGGCCGCGTCAGCTTTAACCCGTTCAAGCATATCGATCCGTTCGGCACGGTGATATTGCCGGGCATCCTGCTGCTGTCGCACGCGCCGTTCCTGTTCGGCTACGCGAAGCCGGTTCCGGTAAATTTCCGAAACCTGAACCACCCCCGCACGGACATGGTCTGGGTGGCGCTCGCCGGACCCGCCACCAACATCCTGCTGGCTCTCGTCGCGGCATCGGCATTTCACGGACTCGGCCTGGTTCCCGGCAACAGCGCGCAATGGGTCGCCGACAATCTACAGAACGCGCTGATCATCAACGTCGTTCTCGCGGTCTTCAACATGCTGCCGATCCCGCCGCTGGATGGCGGACGGGTTGCCGTCGGACTTCTGCCGAGAGTCCTGGCGGCCCCGCTTTCCCGTCTGGAACCTTACGGGCTGCTGATCCTTATCGGGATTCTCCTGCTGCTTCCCATGCTCGGCAGCCGGCTCGGAGTCAATCTTGACGTGATCTCCACCGTCGTGAGAACAGTCACCGGATATGTGATACAGCTTCTTTTGCTGGTCACCGGCAATATATAATATACAGAGCGTTGCAAGGGGCGTAGTCAGTTGATCAAAGCACAGGATAAAATGATTGCGAGACGTGCCGATACCAAGGCGCGCGCCGATTTTGCGACGTGGAGGATGATGGCGAAGCTGAACGGTTCTTCGTCACTTCCCACCGAGGCCCTGACATTCCTCGCGAGCTACAAGGGTCTTGCCGAAACGATGCCGGAGGCAGAGGCGAGCGAAGCGACCATCGACCTGATTTACAAGAGTTATTACGTAGACATGGGCGGCACCGGAACGGCGCCGGACATCAAGTCGATGCCGAAAGATCCGATCGTCGATACCAGTAATGTCATGGCCTTCAAACGGCCCGCTCCGCAGCCACAGCCGGTTGCCAATTCCGCGACGAACGCACGGCCGCGTCTGCCGGTTGCGCTGATCTTCATCTGTCTCGCGCTGATTTACGTCGGCATCCGGTATTTTCTTCTGCAATGAGGGCGGTGCATCGCTAAGGCCGGCGGTGACAGCGAGGCCAGTTATGGCGTCGTCATCCCTTTCCCTTCACCCGGAAGACGACGGGCAGCGTGAAGCTCAACCCCTCGTCGGCGATCAGCGGCGGGGGCGGCGGCACAGGGTCTGAGCGGCGCAGCATGGCGAGCGCGGCCTCGTCGAAGACCGCATCGCCCGATCCGTTCACGATCGAGGCCGACACGACATGGCCCATGCGATCAAGCACGAAGTTGACGAGAATCTCGGCGCTTTTCTGGATACGGCCGGGCGGATAGCGCTTGTGCTTGTCGAGATGAGCCACCAGTTCCTTCTGCCAGGTGGCCCGGATGCGGCGGGCGCTTGCGCCGGTGCCTTGCTGCGGCGCGACCGAGCGCTCCGATTCCTGTGCCTGTTCGACGCTCGGCATCGCGGTCGCCTCCGCGGCCGCCGATTCCTGCGAAGCCTTCGTCTCCTTCGCCGCTTTCTCGGGGTCGTCATCGACCGGTTTTTTGGACTCGGTCTCGGTCACGATCCGGTCCGGATCGTCGGTCTCCGTCGGCGTGTCCATGGGCAGGTCGGTTTCCTTCTCGACCGCTTTCTGCTCGGCGAGCGCGGGCGAGGCCATCGACGCGTCGGTGTCCGGTCCTGGCGGAAGGTCGGTCGACTCGCGGTGCGGCGAGGACAAATCGAGCCCGATCTCGATCGCCGGCGCGCCGAGATCCTCAGCCGTCTCATCCGTCTCCATGTGAGCCACCGCCAGCACCACGCAGCCGAGATGGATCGCGAGCGCGGCGGCGGCTGACAAGATCCACAGCCGGCGGGACGGCGGCGTCTCGACGATCCCGGACATGTCTCAGGGCCCTGCCGTGTTCGCCGCCGGAACGGACCGGGCGTCGGGTATGCCCTCCAGCGTCACCAGCTTGATCTTCGCGTAGCCGCCGGCGCGCAGTATCTCCAGCACGTCCATCAGGTCGCCGTAAGGCACCGCGCGATCCGCGCGCAAAAAGATGAAACTGTCCTTGGTCACGTCCGGTGAGGCGTCCAGCGCCCGCACCAGATCGACCCGCTTGACCATGGTCTCGCCGATCGCAACGGCAAGATCGGCCTTGATGCTGACATAGGTCGGTTTGTCCGGCTTCTTTTGCGGCGTCGCGCTCGACGTCGGCAGGTTGACCGGCAGATCCACCGTCGCCAGCGGCGCGGCGACCATGAAGATGATCAGCAGAACCAGAATGACGTCGATGAACGGCGTGACGTTGATCTCGTGAGCTTCGGCGTATTCCTCGTCGTCGTCGAAGCCGCCTTCTGCGATCGATGCGCCCATCGCCTACTCCGCCGCGCGCGGACGCGCCCCGCCGGTCGAACCGACATGGGTGCGGTCAAGATCGCGCGACAGCAGCCGGCCGGCCGATCCCGACGCGCGGCCGACCAGTTCGATGTAGCCTTTCGTCACCCGCGCGAAGTGATTGTAGATGATGACCGCCGGGATCGCCGCGACAAGGCCGAACGCGGTCGCGAGCAGGGCCTCGGCGATGCCGGGCGCCACCACGGCGAGGTTGGTGGTCTGCGACTTCGAAATCCCGATGAAGCTGTTCATGATGCCCCACACGGTGCCGAACAGGCCGACGAACGGCGAGGTCGCGCCGATGGTCGCGAGCAGGCCCATCCCGAGCCGGATGCGGCGGGATTCGGCGCGGACAATTTCGGCGAAGCTCGACGCCGCCCGCTCCTTGATGCCGGCGTCACTGGAAATTCCGGCCGACAGCCGCGCCTCGTGCATCGCCGCAGCAAGCAACGACGCCAGCACGCCGCCCTTGGCGCCGAGCGCCATCTGCGCCTCCGCCAGCGAGCGCGCATCGCTAATCTTCGCCAGCGCCGCCCGCAGCGCACGCCGCGCCAGCGACAGCTCCGCCATTTTGGCGATGCAGATCGTCCATGTCACCAGCGAGGCGAACGCAAGGCCGATCATCACCAGCTGAACGACAATATCCGCCGACAGAAACATCGACCACGGCGACAGTTCGTGAGGCGTTACGGACTCGTTGACGGCGACGGCGCGCGAAGCGGGCGTGGTGGACGGTGCGGCGTCGGCGGCCGGTTGCGATATTGCCGGGGACGTCGATGCGGATGTTTGGACCTGCGGGGCGAACGGCGCTGAGGGCATCTGCTGCGCGGCGGCCACCGGCGGCCGCGCGTCATTCTGTTGCGCACTCGCGGGGAAAACCAGCGACCACATGATCAGCGTGGCGGCAAGGGAGATCGTGGCCGCATGCGAAAGCGTCCTCGGTGACGTCCTAAACATCACCGCATCCACATCCCGCCAAAATAGCAGCCCCCGAATGAATGAAATCATAAATGCCGACCAATTAACCGTTCGGGGATCATCAGCCCGGAGCATTCGACAGGGCGCTGTATCGCCGTCCGATCAGGCTGCGTGAATAGAATACCCCCTACCACGCTTTACAGTTAGAAAAAAGATGGAACGCAGGCGGAATCCCTCAAGCTGTCCAACCGTCGATGCCTCGCGGGAGACGAACAATCGACAGCGCCCAAGCTTTCCGATTGTTCAGGACTTCAAGGGATGGTGTGTTTACACAAAGTATACACGCATATACCACGGCTGCGCACGATTTTTTGAGGTCTCAGATTTCCAAGGGCGCGAGCCATCATGTCCCGGTCGCGAGTTCTCGGTTGGACGTTCCTCGTCGCGGCGATCGCCGTGACGGGCGGCTACGCGCTGTGGCACGGCACGGGAAAGCACCGCGGGCCTCCCGGCGACACCGCACAGGGGACGCCGGTTCCGGTCAAGGTCGCAACCGTACGCAAAGGTGATTTCCCGATCTATCTCACAGGATTGGGAACTGTACAGGGATTCAACACCGTCGTGGTCCGCACGCGTGTCGATGGCCAGATCGAGCGGATCGCCTTCAAGGAGGGCCAACTGGTCGAGAAGGACGACTTGCTCGCCCATATCGATCCGCGGCCATACCGCGCCGCTCTCGACCAGGCCAAGGCCAAGAAAGCGCAGGATGAAGCCAATCTGGCCAATGCCGAACTCGACTTGCAGCGCTATACCAAGCTCGGTGAATTCGCGACGCGAAAACAGACCGACACGCAGCGATCGATGGTGCAGCAACTCACCGCGCAGATCGCCGCGGACGAAGCCGCGATCGTCAATGCACAGACCCAGCTGGACTATACCAGCATCCGTGCGCCGATCGCGGGCGTCACCGGTTTCCGCCTGGTCGACCGGGGCAACATCGTCAATGCCTCAACCCAGACCGGCATCGTCACCATCGCGCAGATCGAGCCGATCGCCGTCATTTTCACCGCGCCGGAAAACCAGCTGCCGCAAATCAAGGACGCCATCGCGGCCGGTTCGCCGAAGGCGATCGCGTATTCCCCCGACGGCAAGAGGATGCTTTCCGAGGGAACGCTGACGTTGATCAACAATCAGGTCGATACCGCGAGCGGGACCATCCGCCTCAAGGCGATTTTCGAGAACAAGGATCACGTTCTATGGCCCGGGCAGTCGGTCTCGACCCGTCTGCTGGTGTCGACCGCGAAGGATGCGGTGGTGGCGCCCGATGACGCGGTCAAGCATGGAACCGACGGACTCTATGCTTACGTGGTCAACGAGGACAACAAGGCCGAGTTTCGCAAGATCAGGGTCGGCAAATCGATCGACGGCGAAACCATCATCGAGAAAGGACTTGCCCCTGGAGAACGCGTCATTGTCGCCGGACAGTACCGGGTTCAACCGGACTCGCCGGTGACCGCGACGATCGCGAGATCCGAGTCATCGGACGACTAGAGCGGAATGAGGAAAAGTGTGCAGCGGTTTTCCGCCCGCATCCCGCGTCTCAAAATATTG
>CAZOOO010000095.1:0-11707 GCA_964581435.1 uncultured Hyphomicrobiales bacterium
TTGACGGTCGCCACCGCGCAGCAGGCGCTGCGGGAGATCCAGCAGACGCCCGGCGGCGTCGCGCTGGTGACCGCCGACGCCTACAGGAATTCGACGGTCGCAAACACCATCAAGGATGTGCTGGATTATGTGCCGGGCGTGTTCGCCCAGCCGAAATGGGGCGACGACACCCGGCTGTCGATCCGCGGCTCGGGCCTGTCGCGCAACTTCCACCTGCGCGGCGTGCAGCTCTACATGGACGGAATCCCGATCAGCACGGCTGACGGCTACGGCGATTTCCAGGAAATCGATCCGACCGCCTATAAATATGTCGAAGTCTTCAAGGGCGGCAATGCGCTGCGCTTCGGCGCCAATTCCCTCGGCGGCGCCATCAATTTCGTAACGCCGTCCGGCCGTGATCCCTTCATCAACGGCGTCAGCGTCGATGCCGGTGCTTTCGGCTTCCGGCGTCTACAGGCCAATACAGGCGGCAGCAACGGCCCGTGGGACGGCTTCGTCACCGCATCGACGCAGCGCAGCGACGGGTTTCGCGATCACAGTTCCGGCCAAGCGACCCGCCTGAGCGGCAACGTCGGCTATCAGTTCTCGCCGGATTTCGAGACTCGGTTCTATCTCAACGCCAATCATGTCCGGCAACGGATTCCGGGCGCGGTCAGCAAGTTCTCGGCGCTGACGTCTCCTCAAACCGCTTACGTGAACAATGTTGCAGGCGACTGGCAGCGCAATATCGACACCGTGCGCATAGCTAACAAGACCACGATGCGGTTCGATGACACGACGGTGGAATTCGGCCTCTTCGGAACCGATCGCCATCTGATGCATCCGATCTTCCAATGGCTTGACTATCACTACAAGGATTACGGCGCGTTTGTGCGGGCGGTCGATGACCGCGTGATCGGCGGCTACCGCAATCGGCTGGTGGCAGGCGTCAATGTGCTCAATGGACGGATCGACAATCAGCAATTCGCCAATCTCGCCGGGCAGAAGGGCGCGCTGCTGTCGTCGTCGATAGATCGTTCGAAGAACACCTCGGTTTACATTGAGGATTCGTTCTATTTCCTGCCGAACGTCGCCGCGATCGCCGGCACGCAATTTCTGTACGCGACGCGCAACAGGCAGGATCGCTTCCTGAGCGACGGCGATCAGTCGGGCCGGACGGAGTTCAGCCTGTGGAGCCCCAAGGGCGGATTGTTGTGGCAGATCGATCCGACCTGGCAGGCTTTCGCCAACGTGTCACGAAGCGCCGAGGTGCCGAGTTACGGTGAAAGTGCGAATGGTCCCGGAATTCCCAACATTCCTTTCACCAGCATTCGGCCGCAACGCGCGACGACGTACGAGATCGGCACGCGCGCCCGGCGGCCCGACGCCACCTGGGAGCTGACGTACTACCGGGCGCAGATCGACAACGAACTGCTTTGTCTGTTCAGCGCGTTCGGTAACTGCAACGTCACCAACGCCGATCGCACGATGCATCAGGGCATCGAGGCCGGCGCGGGCGCCGCGATCTTTCGCAATCTGTTCGAGCGCGGCGATCGGCCGGACCGGCTCTGGCTCAACGTTGCCTATACTTTCAACGATTTCCGCTTCGTCAACGATCCGGTGTTCGGCAACAATCTGCTGCCCGGAGCGCCGCGCCACTATGTCCGGGGCGAACTGCTCTACAAGCATCCCAACGGTTTCTATGCCGGCCCGAACATCGAATGGGTGCCGCAGGGCTACTATGTGGATAGCGCCAACTCCCTGAGCACCGACGCTTACGCGATCTATGGCATGAAGGCGGGCTTTGACGACGGCGGCCGGTATTCCGGCTACATCGAGGCCCGCAACATCGGCAATAAGAACTACATCGCTTCCGCTTCGATCCTCGATCGCGCCAACGCCAATTCACCATTGTTTGAACCCGGATTCGGGCGTGCGGTCTATGCTGGATTCAAGGTGCGATGGTGAGCCTCTATGCGCACACCGGCGGCGTTCGACCCGCGCTGGTGATTGAACAATCCCGTTGTGACACAGAACCAAAAGGAGAATGTCATGAAATCATGGTTTAGCGTTCGCGGCATGATCGGCGCGGCGGCGGTCGCCGTGCTTGGTCTGGCGATGCCGGTCCACGCCGAATCCGTCAGCGTCGGAGATCTCGTCATCTCCCAGCCCTGGACCCGTGCCACGGCGGGCGGAGCCAAGGTCGGTGGTGGATTTCTCACCATCGAGAACAAAGGGGAGGTGGCTGACAAACTTGTCGGCGGTTCGACCGATGCAGCCGGGAAGCTCGAGGTTCATCAGATGAGCACGAGCAACGGCGTGATGAAGATGCATCAGGTCGAGGGCGGCCTTACCATCGAGCCGGGCAAGACGGTCAAGCTGGAGCCCGGCGGCTATCACCTGATGCTGGTCGATCTCAAGTATCCTTTCAAAAAGGGCGAGAAGGTGCCGGTCACGCTCGAATTCGAAAGGGCCGGCAAGGTGGCGGTCACGCTTGATGTGGAGGGCCTCGGTGCGCGAGCGCCGGGCGTGCCGGCCGGCGGAGCGATGATGAAAAAGATGCCGGATCATTCGCATGATGGAAGCCGGAAATGAGGCGCGTCTCGGGATCGTGGATCGGTTCGGCCATCGCGGCGGCTGTCGCAATGGCCTCATGTGAGGCGGCGCTGGCGCATGTCACGGTCCAGCCCGTGGAGGCGTCAGCGGACAGCTACGCGCATCTCACCTTTACGGTGCCGCACGGTTGCAACGGCAGCGCGACCACGGCGCTGCGGATCAGGTTGCCGGAAGGCATTCTGTCGGTGAAGCCGCAAATGAAGCCGAACTGGAATGTCGACATCAAGATCAGGAAGCTCGAAGCGCCGGTGCAGGGGCCGCATGGCAAAACCGTCACGGATGTCGTGGAGGAGGTTACCTGGCGCGGTGGTCCGTTGCCGGACAACCTCTATGATACGTTCGGGCTGGTCGTCCGGCTTCCGGACAAGGCGGGACAGAACCTTTATTTTCCCGCCGAGCAGGCGTGCGAACAGGGGAGCCAAGGCTGGACCGAAATCCCGCAAGCGGGGCAGGCCGATAAACCGCGCGCGCCTGCGCCGATGGTTCGGCTGAAAGCCAAACACTGAGACCTCGCCGATATGCCGCTCTCGGATTCTGCCCGACTCGGTGACGGGGGAGAGATTCAGGTCGATAGTTAAACCTGGGCGGTTCAGGCAGTTGCGTCGTCCCTCCACGTGCTTGAAATGCTTCAAGCGCGTGAATTCCGCTGTTTTCGCGCGGCTTGTCGTTTCACAGACCTTGTATTTTGACGGCCGATCCGGTTTCACTGCGCGCGTTCCCGTCCCGAAGCGATTCCCAGGCCAGCCCATGCGATTGTCACGGTTTTTTTTGCCGATCCTGAAGGAAACCCCGAAGGAGGCCGAGATCGTTTCGCACCGGCTGATGCTGCGGGCCGGCATGATACGCCAGGAGGCGGCCGGCATCTATGCCTGGCTGCCGCTGGGTCTTCGGGTGCTGAAGAAGATCGAGGCGATCGTGCGCGAGGAGCAGAATCGCGCCGGCGCCATCGAGTTGCTGATGCCGACGCTGCAACTCGCCGATCTCTGGCGCGAGAGCGGGCGTTACGACGCCTATGGGCCGGAGATGCTGCGGATTCAGGACCGCCACAAGCGCGAGCTGTTGTATGGGCCGACCAACGAGGAAATGATCACCGAGGTCTTCCGCGGCTATATCCGCTCTTATAAAAGCCTGCCGCTCAACCTCTACCATATCCAGTGGAAGTTCCGTGACGAGCAGCGTCCCCGTTTCGGCGTCATGCGCGGTCGCGAATTCCTCATGAAGGATGCCTATTCCTTCGATATCGATGAAGCCGGCGCTCGGCGATCCTACAACAGGATGTTCGTCGCTTACTTGCGCACGTTCGCGCGCATGGGATTGAAGGCGATTCCGATGCGGGCGGAGACCGGCCCGATCGGCGGCGATCTCAGTCATGAATTTATCGTTCTGGCCGAGACCGGAGAATCCGGCGTCTATATCGACAAGGACGTTCTCGATCTTCCGGTGCCGGGCATGGATGTGGACTACGACGGAGATCTGACGCCGATCGTCAGGCAATGGACCGCAGCCTATGCCGCGACGGAGGACGTTCACGACGGGCCGCGTTATGAGCGCGAGGTTCCGGAAGAAAGGCGCGTTCATACCCGCGGCATCGAGGTCGGGCAGATCTTCTACTTCGGCACCAAGTATTCCGAGTCGATGAAGGCGCTGGTGACCGGCCCCGACGGCATCGAGCAGCCGATCCACGGCGGCTCCTACGGCGTGGGGGTCTCCCGCTTGGTCGGCGCCATCGTCGAGGCCTGTCACGATGACGCCGGCATCAAATGGCCGGACGCGGTTGCGCCGTTCACGGTTGCGATCCTGAATCTGAAACAGGGCGCGGAAGAAACCGACGCCGCGTGCGAGCGGCTGTACCGCGAGTTCACGGCCAAAGGAATCGACGTCCTTTACGATGACACCGATCAGCGGGCAGGCGCGAAGTTCGCAACCGCCGACTTGATCGGGAGTCCCTGGCAGGTGATGGTGGGGCCGAAGGGACTCGCTGAAGGCAAGGTCGAGATCAAGCGGCGCGGGGACGGGTCGCGTGAGAGTGTCGCGCTGGAGGATGCGGTTGCGCGGCTGATGGTGTAGTGTGGTGGTTCAGAAGTTCGCTTCATTGCCCCATCGAGTCCGTCAAGCGAACTTCTGAACCTAAACCACACTAGAATCATAAAGTTGCTAGTGTCCCTTTGATTCCGAAGTTCGTATCAAAGGTTGCGGCAAGGGTATGCGAACTTCGGAATCGGGACACTCTAGTGGTCCGATTCTAACATTTGCATCCCGTTGCGGCAGGGGTTTCTTGCAAATGTTAGAATCAAAGGACCACTAGCAACTATTGGTTTTCTAGTGGAGTTTTGAATTTGACATTCGCTTGCCGGATTTGCTGCAAGGTGGGTAGCGAATGTCAAATTCACTCCACTAGCGTTTTCAAGCGAAGCATGTCCTCGGGCTTAACCCTGAGGATGGAAGCCGGTTCGCGTGAAGAAAACGCGTCAATATATAAAGACTCTAGCGATTATCCACCGCGTGCGTTTCTCAATGCCATTCCGGCCACAATTGGTCCGAATCATGGGATTATCGAACGATGGATGAGACCATGACCGAGCCGCTCCGGACCAAGCCGTTTGCCGCCTTCGAGTGGATGCTTTCCGGGCGCTATCTGCGAGCGCGGCGGAAGGAAGGGTTCATCTCCGTCATCGCCGGCTTCTCGTTCCTCGGCATCATGCTCGGCGTGGCCACGCTGATTATCGTGATGGCCGTCATGAACGGCTTTCGCACGGAACTGCTCAGCAAGATCCTTGGCCTGAACGGGCATCTCCTGGTTCAGCCGCTGGAGTCGCCCCTCACCGACTGGAAGGACGTCGCCGACCGCGTCAGCCAGGTGCAGGGGATACGGCTTGCCGCGCCTGTCGTCGACGGTCAGGCGCTCGCGTCTTCGCCGTATAATGCCGCCGGTGTCTTCGTCCGGGGCATCAGGGCCCACGATCTCGACAATCTCACCTCCATCGCCAGGAACATCAAACAGGGTACGCTCGAGGGATTCGATGACGCGCAGGGCGTGGCCATCGGCCGGCGTCTTGCCGATCAACTCTCGCTGCACGCAGGCGACAGCGTGACGCTGGTCGCGCCGCGCGGGGCCGTGACCCCGATGGGCACGACGCCGCGCATCAAGTCGTACAAGATCGCGGCGGTGTTCGAGATCGGAATGTCGGAATACGATTCCACCTTCGTGTTCATGCCGCTCGTCGAGGCGCAGGCTTATTTCAATCGCGCCAACGATGTCACTGCGATCGAAGTCTATACGGACAATCCGGACAGGATCGATGAATTCCGCAAATCGGTGGCGGAATCCGCCGGACGGCCGGTCTTTCTGGTCGACTGGCGGCAACGGAATTCGACGTTCTTCAATGCGCTCCAGGTCGAACGCAATGTGATGTTTTTGATCCTGACGCTGATTGTCCTCGTCGCGGCGCTGAATATCGTTTCAGGGCTGATCATGTTGGTCAAGGACAAGGGGAGCGATATCGCCATCCTGCGCACCATGGGCGCCTCGCAGGGAGCCATCATGCGCATCTTCCTGATCACGGGTGCCGCGATCGGCGTGGTCGGCACGCTCACCGGCTTTGTCGTGGGGCTGGTGATCTGTCTCAATATCGAGTCGATCCGGGAATTTCTCTCGTGGCTCACCAGCACCGAGCTGTTCTCGCCGGAGCTCTATTTCTTGTCTAAACTACCTGCCGAAATCGATGTTCGGGAGACCAGCGCCGTCGTGATCATGGCGCTGACGCTGTCGTTTCTCGCGACTCTTTATCCGTCATGGCGCGCGGCGCGACTCGATCCCGTCGATGCCCTGCGGTACGAGTGAGCCGGACGATGGAGCAAGAGACGAAGGAAATACCGATTGTCTATCTTCACGATATCAAGCGTCAATATACGCAGGGTGAAACGACACTGACCATTCTGGACAGTACGAAGCTTGCCCTGTGGGCCGGCCAGTCCGTCGCGCTGGTGGCTCCCTCGGGATCGGGCAAGTCAACCCTGCTGCACATTGCCGGATTGCTCGAGAGTCCGGATGCGGGGGAGGTCTATATCGGAGGAACCGCCACCTCAGGTCTCTCGGATGTGGAGCGCACGCAGATAAGGCGTACTGATATCGGATTCGTCTATCAGTCGCACCGTCTTCTTCCGGAATTCACCGCGCTCGAGAACGTCATGCTGCCGCAAATGATCCGCGGCCTCAAGCGCGCGGAGACGGTCAATCGCGCACGCGAAATTCTCGCCTATCTCGGCCTTGAGGATCGGGTTACCCATCGTCCGGCCGAGCTGTCAGGCGGAGAACAGCAGCGCGTCGCGATCGCGCGGGCCGTAGCCAACGCGCCGCGGGTGCTGTTTGCCGATGAACCGACCGGCAATCTGGATCCCCAAACGGCCGATCATGTGTTCAAGGCGCTGATGCAGCTTGTCAAAGCGACTCGGGTGGCGATGCTGATCGCGACGCACAACATGGAACTCGCAGATCGGATGGACCGGCGAGTATCGCTCGAGAACGGCCACGTCGTCGAGCTGGACTGACGGGTAATGTCGCTCGACGACGTCGGACTTTCGTGTCGATCAGGAGTGGTGGTGGTAGTGGTGGTGGTGTCGCCGTGGCTGCTTCCGATGATCCTGCGCGCCGGCGTAATAAGGGTTCGTCCTGCATTGGGCGGGTAAACCCCTTGTCCGCGCCAAGCATTGCTCCAGCGTTCTAAAGTTGCATTCATTATGCACGATCGGTGAGTAAACCGTCGCGCAAACCGGATATCGGGGATCCCAGTCCGAGGCGTAAGCCGTGGCGCAGGAGCAAATCAGAGCAAGAGCGATGAGAGTTGTACGCATTGTAATCAGTCCTGAATGGATGATTAATGATAAACACTTTCGCCTTTTGGTCGGCGTATCGAATTAGAAAAAGCTTGCAGGCGAACGAGAGTGCCTACCATACATTACGCTGAAATATATCATTGTCTGAAGTATTTTGCTGTAGCAAAATGCGCAAATCTCAGAAGTTCTGTGTCGAGAGTTACCAATTCTCGAATCCTTTCGAGGTTCCTGTGACAGGCGTTGAGGCTGCCCGCGGCATGACTGGCTCGCATTATCTCGATCTTGCTCGCGAGAAGCTGATTGTCGCTCTCGATTATTGGAGCATCGAGGATGCAAGGAGGCTCGTTCGGGACCTGGGCGACGAAGTCTCTTTTTACAAGGTTGGTTTGGGACTCCAACTCGTCGGCGGAAACGAGTTTGCCAGGGAACTCATTGCCGAGGGCAAGCGGGTTTTCCTCGATTACAAGTATTACGACATTGAGGAGACGGTTCAGCGTGCGGTCGCCCAAGCCGCCGAGTTGAAGATCACCTTCCTGACCGTGCATGGCGTTGCCAGCATCATGAAAGCTGCCGTCGCCGGTCGCGGCAACTCCGCCATGAAGGTTCTCGGCGTCACCGTGCTTACAAGCATGGACGCCGAGGATATCAGGGAGATGGGCTTCGAATGCAACGTCGAAGACGTCGTTGTCGCCCGCGCGAAGAGGGCGCTCGAGGTTGGAATAGACGGCGTCGTCGCATCGGCCCTGGAAGCCGCCGAGCTTCGCGGGCAGACGGGCAACAAGCTGATGATCGTGTCGCCCGGTATCCGCCCGAGCGGCGGCGCCAGGCATGATCAGAAGCGGGTGGCCACGCCTTTTGAGGCCATGCGCGCGGGAGCGGATTATCTGGTGTTGGGCAGGCCCATCTACGCCGCGAACGATCCAAAGGCCGCCGCGCAAGCGATCATCCGGGAAATGGCGGATGCGCTGCGCCCGGATTAAGGCAAGCTCATTTCACGAAAGGCTCGGGATTCCGACCGGACTTTTCCTGCGGCGCACGAACGACTTGCGGAATGAACCAGGGAGCGCTATCGGCCACTTATGGTGCAAAATCTCAAACCTGGCGTGCGAACCCGCGACGGCGGTGACTATACCTGTCCTGGTTGCGGTGCCGTCTACAGGGTGACGGTCTATACCAGCCCATTCAAGGACACGGGACATGCAGATTGTGACGTCTGCAATCTGCCTATTAAGAGCTGGAACCACGCGACTGCCTGGTGGTCGTACAAGTTGACCAAGCGGCCACGCAAGTGAGGTGAGCCGGCCAAACGCCCGCGCGATGCCGGCCGGCGAACTCGCCGGGTCGATTATCGGCATTGAGACCGGAGAGTGAACCGACCGCGATCCTCAGCCGGCAAAACAATGGCAAGCCCGACTGCCGCGGCGTGATCGACGATTCAAGCCTGAGGCACCAACTCGCGCGGCCCGTGTGCGAAACGGGAAAGGCGTTCGACAAGTCCCCGTTCGGAACGGTCCGCGGACAATTAACCAAAGGATTTTATCCAGGGTCGCCCACTTGACTTTAAGAACGTATAGAGAACAATGTTCTTATTATGTTCCAGTCTAAGGAGGGCTGCACCATGTTGAGAATATTTATCGAGGAGGCGTCGGCGCTGGCGTCGATCGTGCTGTTCGTTGGAATGGTCGCCGTTTGGGCGCAGCTTATTCCCCAGCTTTCATAAGCGGACGGTCCGGTGTCCGGCTGGGGAAAACGAGAACAGCCGCATGGGCTGTGGGGGTTTCGCATGGACTTGCCCGGCGCAAGCCCCCACCATTCATTCTTCGCGAATCGGCCTTTACCGAAGCGCCCACCCGGTGATTGCCTGAGGCCATGATCCAGAAAACCGTCGCGGCCAACGCAGGTTTCGTTCACCTGCACGTCCATTCGGCCTATTCGTTGTTGAAGGGCGCGATCAGGATCCAGAAGCTGGCGGAACTCGCCAGGGCGGATCGTCAACCGGCGTTGGCGCTCACTGACACCGACAATATGTTCGGCGCGCTGGAATTCTCCGACAAGGTCGCAGGCTACGGCATTCAGCCGATCGTCGGCTGTGAACTGGCGGTAGACTTCGCAGATCAGGATGCCAATGCGAGGAGCGCGCTCCCGCTCGCCCGAATCGTCCTGCTGGCGACTCGCGAGGCCGGCTATCGTAACTTGATGAGGCTGAATTCCCGGGCGTTCCTCGAAACGCCGGAGCATTGCAGCCCGCACGTCGGCTGGGAGTGGCTTCGGGATGAAAACGAAGGTTTGATCGCCTTGACCGGCGGGCCCGAGGGCCCTGTGGCGCTGGCGCTCAGCGCCGATCATTCGGCGCTGGCGACGGCCCGCTGCGATCGGCTCGCCGGGATTTTCGGCGACCGGCTTTACGTGGAGTTGCAGCGTCACGGCCTCGACAAGGAACGGCGGGTCGAAGGCGCGTTGATCGATCTCGCTTATGCGAAGGGTCTTCCGCTGGTCGCGACCAACGAGCCGTATTTTAGCGCCTCGGATGATTATGAAGCCCATGACGCCTTGCTGTGCATCGCCGGCGGTCGCCTGGTTGCGGAGACCGATCGCGATCAATTGACTCCCGATCATCGCTTCAAAACCCGCGCGGAAATGGCTGTCCTGTTTGCAGACATCCCGGAAGCGTTGTCGTCCACCATTGAAATCGCACAACGCTGCGCGTTCCGGCCCCGGACACGCAAGCCGATCCTTCCGCACTTTACGGTGGCCTCCGACGCCGGCGCCGCGGACGGGAAAAACGATGAAGCCGCCGAATTGCGGCGGCAGGCGGAAGAGGGACTGGCGAAGCGCCTGGCGGTGCACGGCATCTCGACCGGAATGACGGAGAACGACTACCGCGCGCGCCTTGGCTTTGAGCTCGACGTCATCACGCGCATGAACTATGCGGGCTATTTCCTGATCGTCGCGGACTTCATCAAGTACGCCAAGTCCCAGGGAATTCCGGTCGGACCGGGGCGCGGTTCCGGCGCCGGCTCGCTGGTGGCCTATGCGCTCACCATCACCGATCTCGATCCGATCCGGTTCGGTCTGCTCTTCGAGCGCTTCCTCAATCCCGAGCGCGTATCGATGCCGGACTTCGATATCGATTTCTGCCAGGAGCGGCGCGGGGAGGTCATCGACTACGTGCAGAAACGCTACGGCCGCGAACAGGTCGCGCAGATCATCACCTTCGGCACGTTGCAGGCGCGCGGCGTGCTGCGCGACGTCGGACGCGTCTTGCAGATGCCTTACGGTCAGGTCGATAAGCTGACCAAGCTGGTGCCGCAAAATCCCGCAGCGCCCGTCTCGCTGAAGCAGGCGATCGAAGGAGAGCCGAAGCTGCAAGCGTTTCGCGATGAGGATCCGGTGGTGGCGCGCGCGTTCGATATCGCCCAGCGCCTCGAGGGGCTGACACGTCATGCCTCGACCCATGCGGCGGGCATCGTGATCGGCGATCGTCCCTTGAGCGACCTCGTGCCGTTGTATCGCGATCCGAAATCCGACATGCCGGTGACCCAGTTCAACATGAAGTGGGTCGAGCCGGCGGGCCTCGTGAAGTTCGACTTTCTCGGACTAAAGACGCTGACCGTTCTCGACGTCGCGGTGAAGTTGTTGAAGCAGCGCGGTATCCACGTCGATCTCGCCACCCTGCCGCTCGACGATCCGGCCAGCTACCGAATGTTGACGCAAGGCGACGTGGTCGGCGTGTTTCAGGTTGAAAGCCAGGGCATGCGGCGAGCGCTGGTGGACATGCGTCCTGACCGTTTCGAGGACATCATCGCGCTGGTCGCGCTGTATCGGCCGGGACCGATGGCGAACATTCCGACCTATTGCGCGCGGAAGCACGGCGAGGAGGAAGCGGAATATCTTCATCCGATGCTCGAGCCGATCCTGAAGGAAACCTTCGGCGTTATCATCTATCAGGAACAGGTGATGCAGATCGCCCAGGTCATGGCCGGCTACTCGCTCGGAGATGCCGACCTGCTGCGGCGGGCGATGGGCAAGAAGATTCGCTCGGAAATGGAAAAGCAGCGCGCGATCTTCGTGGCCGGCTCCGTCAACAACGGCGTTCCCCAAGGCCAGGCGGAAACGATCTTCGAACTGCTGGCGAAGTTCGCTGATTACGGCTTCAACAAAAGCCACGCGGCGGCCTATGCGCTGGTCTCCTATCAGACGGCGTACATGAAAGCGCATTTCCCCGTCGAGTTTCTGGCGGCGTCGATGACGCTCGACATGAGCAACACCGACAAGCTTT
>CAZOOO010000096.1:0-11509 GCA_964581435.1 uncultured Hyphomicrobiales bacterium
CAGGAAGCAAGGCTCGCGGTGACGACGATCGCCACGCCGAGCGTACGCGCCATCGCCAGATGTTGCTTGGTCAGAAACATTCCACTTCTCCTTCGTCTGGGGCATCGGGAATATAGCGGCATTCTTGCCGGAGTCATGACCCCGCTTTCATCTGACGTTGGCATATGTAGATGGATTGTGAAGACGTGGCAACCAGTAAGAGTTGCGGCTTGAATCCATCAACCTCCACGCAAACGCGAGCATTTGATCTACGGTTACGCCTTTCCGCAGTCGCCGATGCCCGCCCAAGATGAACAGCAGGCCTTGATAAGCGGGTCGTTTTGCACCGACCGATCTTCAGAGACTTCTTCGGCTCATCACAATTCATCGGCAGGAAAAACTATGCCGGCCGTTCCAAGGCGTCCAGGTGATCGACATGGTTACTCCCGACCAGAAGACGCGTTCCTCATGGGGCATGGCCACGCCATCGAGCGCGGTGATCGCGCGACCGGCAGCATGCGTACTTCGCCCACTTGCCTGCAAATCGGCGTTTGCGGGCATGCGAACGCGCGGCGAAGGGGCGATCGCTTCGATCCGGATCAGGTTCAGGCGGGAAATCTATCGTTCGAGTCGGCGCTCAATTCGCGCCACTCCGGACAACGATGCCATCGTGTCAGCATCGCGGGGATTTGCGCGTCCGTCAAATCCGAATGGCTAGTCCAATCACACCAGGCACTTGGTGATTGTACGGGTGCCCCGGAATAACGCTTGTAACGCATTGATAAATTGAAATATATTTCAATTAGAATCTTGAGTTACCGTCAAACCTACCGTCAGTTGGGTGGAGTTGCCTAGACTGATGTGTGGTTGATCGAGTGCCACATGCGCCAAGTGCATGTGTAGATGGGTTGGCGGCCCTGTACGACAACACCGACTTCGCCCGGCGCGAAGTTGAATCGCTGCCGGCCTACGACTACAGTGGACTCCGTGACCGCCTCCAAGACCTTTGCCGATTGTACGTGGCGATACTCCAGCTTGCGCTCTGGCTGCAGGTCAGCCTCGTGGGCCATGCATACGGCTAGCCACACTGCGAGCACTTGATCGACATCGACCTGGCGGGTGCCCAAGAGCGCCCACACGTTCCTTGAGTGCGCCTCGGGCGTTATCCCACGGAGCCTGAAGGCACTCTCAGGGGCGCCTACAGCCCACATGCGAGTCTTCCCCGGTCACGCGCGCTGACGACCGCGGAGAGGCTCACGCTCGCCTTGAGCCAAGGCCAGCGCGGCGGCGCGATGAGGTGCCAACTGAGCAGCCGTGTAGCTGGGCTTGGAGTAGCTGCCGTAGCGCCTGAAGTGCTCCACGTGGGCGCGGCAGTAGTTCCGGTCCAAGCCAGTGCCTGCCTTCGCCATCGTGGCCCTGTCGCAGTCGAGACACGACGCAGATCTGGGCTGGGGCGCGCTGTACTCTCTCAGTCGTAAGAAAGGGAGCAGATACAACTGCCCCCTTTCCCAAGAACCAGCACGCTATTTGATGCATGGCTAGTTCTTGCCTTCCTGGGCGTTGAACATCGACTTGGCTTAGAAGATGCTCGTTTCCCTAAAGGGGTGTGATGCGGGAGTAAGCAGCGCGGAATGCCGCGCGTTTGGAGGCGAGAAGTGCGATATCGGTAGGATCAGGCTGGACGATGCGGTCGACTGGTGGGGGTACGCAGACTGCGCGCGGATCGCCGCCGTCAACGGCAAGCTGCGCCAGCCTTGCTGCGCCGAGCGCAGGGCCTATCTCCCGGACGCGCAAATATGGGAGTGGGGTGTCCATCGCCGCGGCGAGGATCCTGCCCCAGTATCGTGAGCGTGCGCCGCCGCCGATGACGGAGAGTTGCTTAACCACCGTACCAGCGTCGCGCAAAGCGTCGAGCCCATCGGCGAGCGCGAAGGCGACGCCTTCCAGTACTGCCTGGCTCATCCTCCCCGCATCGGTGTCGTTGTCGAGCTGAAGAAAGGCGCCGCGCACCAGCGCATCGTTGTGCGGTGTACGCTCGCCCGAGAGATAGGGGAGAAAGAGTTCATGGCCAGCGCCCGGGCCAGCCTCCTCGGCGCGCACAAACAGTTCTGCGGCGCCCCGGGCGCCGGTAATGCGTGCAACCCAGTCGATGCAACTCGCCGCGCTCAGGTGCACCGACATCTGGTGCCAGAGGCCAGGCAGCGAATGGCAGAATGCATGGACTGCGCCGGCCGGGTTGGAACGGTATGCATCGGTCGCGACGAAGATCACGCCTGAGGTGCCGAGCGACAGCAAGGCATGGCCGTCCGAGACGACGCCGACGCCCACCGCGCCCGCCGCATTGTCGCCGCCGCCGCCCGCGACCGGCACCTGCGCCATGCCCCAATTTTCGGCGATATCGAGGAGCAGTATGCCTGCGACTTCCGATCCCTCGACGAGGCGGGGCATGTGCGAGGTGTCGAGGTCGGTTGCCGTCAGCAGCGCCTCACTCCAGCGACGTCCCGCGACGTCCAGCCACAACGTGCCGGCGGAATCGGACATGTCGGACGCCTTCTCGCCCGTCATCTTCAGCCGGATATAGTCCTTGGGCAGCAGCACGGTGCGCGTCGCGGCGAAGATCTCCGGCTCGTGCTTGCGAACCCAGAGCAGCTTGGGTGCGGTGAAGCCCGGCATGGCGAGGTTGCCGGCGATGGCATGGAGATCGGGTGCCGCCTCCTCCAACTCCGTGCATTCGGTATGGCTGCGTCCGTCATTCCACAGGATGGCAGGACGCAACGGCCTGTCGTCGTCGGCGAGCAGGGTCGCACCATGCATCTGCCCGGCGAGGCCGATGCCGCGCACCGAGCGCCGCACTGCGGGATCGATCGCCAGTACGGCGGTCTGCGTCGCATGCCACCACTCCTCCGGGTCCTGTTCAGACCAGAGCGGCTGTGGACGCGAAATGGTGAGCGCCGCATGGCCTTGGTCGACAACGCGGCCGTCGGCGGCGATCACCACGGCCTTTACCCCAGACGTGCCGATGTCGATTCCCAGATACATGAAATAGCTCCATCAGGCGATGAGGGTCGACCAGCCGACCATTTCTTCAAGTTCTAGATCGCGCGTTTTGTACGCCAGTACGCGGACAAAAAAAGAGAGGAGGGCGCTGAACCCGCGGAAACCATGGATCATGGTCAAACCGACGCCCGCCGCGAGAGCGGGAAAGCTGACCGAAACGACAAAGTTGGCCACCCATTGCGCGGCGCCGGAAATGGCTTGGCCGGAGCCACGCATCCGGTTGGGAAACATCTCGCCGACCATTGCCCGCATATCCCATTGTCAGGTGCCCAGATCCAGTGCGCTGGTGAGATCGCCCAGTGGCACCTGTCCGCGTGCGGCCATCTCCGCGTCGCGCTGGCGCAGTCCATCGAGCTTGTCCAGATTGAACACGCGCGTGATCAGGCGCAGGATCGAGCCGGTATCGTGGACAGTGTGGTCGACGTGCCCTTTTTTCGCCAACGGTGAAATCACCAGCGCCGGGATGCGCGTGCCCGGCCCCCAGCGGTCGCCCTTGGGCGGCGCAACGTGATCCCACCAGCCGCCGTTCTCGTCGACGGTGACGATCACGACCATGCTCTCCCACTGCGGGCTCTGCCGCAGCACCGAAACGATGTGGGCGATGTGCTGGTCGCCGGAAGCCACGTCGGCGTAACCGGCGTGCATGTTGAGATTGCCCTGCGGTTTGTAGAAAGCCACCGCGGGCAGGCGCCCGGCGCGCGCATCGGCAAGGAACACGTTGCTGACTTCGTCGTCGCCGAGGCCGCCGTCGCGCAAGCGGCGGTTGCGCGCAACGGTACCCGGGGCGAGATTCTCGAAATAGTTCAATGGTTGGTGGTGGAACTGGAAGTTGGGCACCACCGGCGTGCCATTCGAGATTTCGGCGCCGTGCTGTTCCAGCGTCTGCCGGTACGCACCGGCGTACCACGCCCATTCGACGCCCTTGCGGTCGAGCTTGTCGCCGATGTGTTCGTGCGTTTGCGGCGGCAAGGTCTGTGCGTTGATCGCCTGGGTCAAATCCACTTTCTGCCCGGACGCATCCAGCTTCAGCGTCAGCGCCGTCGGCGCATACGGCGGCGCCATCGTGTTGACCGCGTAACTGATGCGGCGACCATCGACCAGCGTTTCGGTGGGCGTCAACGCGCTGGGGCCGAACTTCGGCTTGCCCTCCAATGCGCTGGCCGGCGAACCGGGCAAGGGTCGCAGGCGCGGATCGTCGGGAGCGCCGCTGACGGTGGTGGCGATCAGGCCCTTGGCGATGCTGCGATCCGCATCCGGATATCGCGGAGGCGTGGCCGCAATCAGGTATTGGTGGTTGAAGAACGCACCGCCGAACGCGCCCTGGAAGAAGTTGTCGCACAGCACGAACTCGCGCGCCAGCTCCCACAGGCGCAGGCTGTAGCTGGCGTTGGCATAGTGGCCCATGGTCAGCGCGCCCGCATCGCCCCAGGCTACGAATTGGTCGTTGCGACCCCCATTGATCTGCATCTGGTTGTGGTAGAACGCGTGGCTCAGGTCGCGGGTGATCAGGCCCAGCGGCAGGAGGTCACCGCCCGGTCCCTTCAGTGCGAACGGTGCGTTCGGCAACTGCTGCTGGTATTGCACGCCACCGGGATATTCCAGGCCGTTGTGGATCTGGTTGCCCGGCAGCCAGCCGCCGGGCACCGGCGGCAGATGCGGCAATATCGTTCGGCCGTCGCGGTCGCGCTGCAGGCAGCATCTCGGAGTCAGTGCCGACAGCGGCTTTTCCAGCCCGGGGAAGCCTGCGAACAGGTTGTTGAAGCTACGATTCTCGCCGTAGATCACGACGATGGTTTTGACCTTGTCGCGCAGGCGTGCATCGAAACCGGCCGGCGCGGACGCGGCGCGCGGCGCAGCTCCAATTCTGGTTCCGGCGCGCGTTTCGGCACTGCCTTGCTGCAGCAACATGCCGGATGTGGCGGCGGCCAGCGCGCCGCCGAGCAGTTTGCGACGTCCGCTGTCCACCGACTCGTGCGGCTGCGCCCCCTGGTTGCTGCTTTGACTGTGGCTTGCCGCCATGGGGGGGTCGGAAGACTTCATACGTTGCTCTCGGATGGCCTCAACGCCGAGGCAAGATACTCCGGCATCAAGGTGCCGGTTCCGCGATCGTCTGCCGTTCGGTGATGGGAATGGGTTCGGACAGAATGAGTGCCCAGCGGATTTTTGTTAAGCGGTAATGATTCCACTATCGTCAGGGGCCAGAAGTCATGTCGTCTCCGTCGCGCGTTGTTGTCTGCGCCAACATGCTGTTGGTACTCGCGCCGCAACAATACCTTTGGAAAATGGGCCGCAATTCGTAGCTGTATTCCCGTTAAAAGTCCCGCGGCCATGTTTGGCTGAGCAGCGACATCACTTCGGTATGCGATGGCAGGGAAGCGAAGGCGCCGTGGCGTGTCACTGCCAAAGCACCGCAGGCCGAGGCGTATCGCAGGGATTGCTCCAGCCTCGACGGGGCCGCCAATAGGCCGTCGAAATTGCGCGCATTGATGTCGTGGCGTTGCAATTGCGATAGCAGGCCGCCGATGAACGCATCGCCTGCTGCGGTGGTGTCGACCACATTGATCGCGAACGCCGCAAGTTCGCCGCTACGCTTGGGTGTATGCCAGCGCAGCGGCGCGCCTCCATCGGTGACCAGTACCAAGCGCGCGGTGCGCAACAGGCGAAAAATTATGTCGTCGTCGCTATGGCGGCCTTGCTTGAGATATTCCAGTTCCTCGCGCGCCAGCTTGACCATGTCGGCAGCTTGCAATGCCTGCCATAGCATCGGCAATGACGGCGTTGCGTCCGGCCACAACGCAGGGCGCAGGTTCAGGTCGAGGCTGATCAGCGCGCCGCTGGCCCGCGCTCGAGCCATGCCCGACTGTGTGGTTGCGGCGATGTCGGGATTGGTGAGGCTATTGCTGCAGACATGGAAAGTGGCTGCATCCGAAAGGCAGGCCGGGTCGAAGTCAATGTTGCGGAACAGTAGATCGGCTGCGGGTGGGCGATAGAAGCTGAAACTGCGCTCGCCATGCGCATCCAACGAGACGAAGGTCAGCGCGGTCTTCGCTTGTGCGGTGCGCCGCACGTAGCGTGTGCCGGCACCGGCTTCGCGCAGGCTCCGTAGAAGGAAATCGCCGAACATGTCTTCGCCCAACATGCCGACGAACTCGGAACGCCCCCCCAATCTGGCGACCGCAACTGCGGCGTTGGCAGGCGCGCCGCCCGCAAACTGGCCGAATGTCGGCGCTTTATGGGCGGACGACGGCATGGCGAGGAAATCGATCAGCGCTTCGCCGAAGCAGACGACGGTGTTGGGATGATTCATCGATCGACGCTCGTGTCTGTGGAATGCAGCGCGATGTGGTAGAAGGATTGCCGGGTTCGTTCGTGTGGCGGGGTATGCGCGGCGTTATCCAGTAGCATCGGCTGCACGAGCGCCCGAACGTCCGCGACACGATGGCTGGTTCCCGGCCAAAGCTTCCGCGTTTGCTGCGATCAAGCCCGGCGGGTCATTGGGAGGAAATCCGATCATCGCGGCGCGGCTACCTGCGTGGTCACGAATGCTTGGCCCGCCTACACTCGACGTATTGCATCATGGCGGCATCCGCTCCATGGCTCCAGACCAGATTCAACGCGTCCGCAAAGGCTTTCGCGAACTCGCGGTTGTCCGCCAATTCCCCATAGATCTCGCGCATTTCGATCCACCGGGCGGGGTTTTCCTTCGCCTCGCGAGCCACCGCCGACAACGTGTCCCAATGGGGGTCGTTCCGGTCGATCGCCTGTCCGTGCCCATCGACACCGTAGCAATAACGGCACCATAGCGCGCTTTCGAGGATCAACCCCATGGGCATGATGCCGGCTGCGATGTTGTCGCGGATCGAGGGGATGATGAACTTCGGTTGCCGGTTCGAGCCATCGAAGCAAAGGCGCTGTACGGTATCCGCGACTTCGGGATTCGAGAATCGTTCGATGACCAGCCGCTTGTAGTCAAGGAGATCCTGGCCCGGGACCGGGGGTACGATGGGCAGTATCTCCTCCGATTCCACTGTGTCGAGGAAGGCGGCGATCGTCTTGTCGGCCATCGCCTCATGCACATGCGTGATGCCCTTGATCCCGCCGCCGTACGCGATGATCGCGTGCCCCCCGTTGAGGATGCGGATCTTCATCGTCTCGAATTCGTGGACATGGTTGGTGAAAGTGACCCCAACCTTTTCGAGAGCCGGGCGTCCCGCGGGAAACCGGTCTTCCAGCACCCATTGCCGAAATGGCTCGCACGTTACCGGTACCGGATCGTCCGCGAGGCCGAGTGAGGCCGCCATCGCCCGTTCGCGCGGGCCGGTTGCCGGCGTTATCCGGTCGACCATGCCGTTCGGGAAACTCACGTGGTCGGCGATCCAGTCCGCAAGTCGCGGGTCGGACAGGCGGGCGAGCCCGGTGATCGCGGCCTTCGCGACATTGCCGTTGCCCGGCAGGTTGTCGCAGGACAGCACGGTGAAGGACGGGATGCCGGCATCGCGGCGGGTCTTCAGCGCAGCGACGATCGCGCCGAAGGCCGTGACAGGCTGATCCGGGGTTCTGCTGTCCGCGACGATGTCGGGTGCAGTGGGGTCGAAGAGGCCGGTCGCGGGATTGATGAAATAGCCGCCTTCGGTGACGGTCAGCGAAACGATGCGGATTTCCGGCCGGCACATGGCCGCCATCAGGGGACCGTTCGACGGATCCACCTCGATGAAGTCGATCATCGCGCCGACGCGCCGTGCGCGGATTCCCCTGGGATCCAGTTCGATCACCGTCGAAAGGCAGTTCTGCGCCTTGAGCGCGTCGTGCATCTTCGCGTCGGCCGGACGCACGCCTGCGCCGAGAATCGCCCAGTCGTGGCCTTCCCCCAAGGCGAACAGGTCGTCCAGGTAAGCCGCCATGTGGGCCCGGTGAAAGTTGCCCAGGCCGATGTGGACGATCCCGGGAGTCAGTTGCCTGCGATCATAGTGGGGCTGGGCGACGTTCATCTCATACCGTCCTTATCAGGATGCCTGGACCGCTGGGTATACCGTCACCTCAATCGGTGACTTGGGATTGGCGACATTGTCGAAATCCACCACCGCGCCTTGCCTGATCAGCGTTTCTCGCAATTGTGCGAAGTCCATGCTGGACATGCTGTAGCCGTGCTTGAAGCTGAGGGCGGCGGCCGTTCCTGCGCCCTGGCCCATCGCCATGCAAGTGGCCATTACACGAACCGAACCGAAGCCGGGTCCGTCCGCGCACAGGCACCGCCCGGCCGTGACCAGGTTGATGCTGCCTTGCGGCACCAGGCAACGGAAGGGAATGTTGTATTCCTGCCGCGGAACCACGAGGCCGTTCTGTTCGTTGCTGTTGCTCGAGTGGATGTCGATGACGTGCGCGCCCTTGGCGATCGTATCGGGGAAGGCTTTCGGCACCAGGATGTCATCCCTTTGCAGCTTGTAGAGGCCCGCAATGTGGTAAGACTCGCGAACGCCGGTCTGTGTGCCGGACTTCGCCAGCCAGCAATCGCGGAATTCCGGAAATTCGCGGCGCAGTCCGTCGATGATGAGTTGCAGGTTTTCCCGGAGGCTGCATTCGGTCTTCGTGAACAACTCCGGGTCGCTCGCATCGGTCGCTTCGCGCAACACGTTGATGCTGACCATGCCATCGTGGAAGAACTTGTTGATCCACGGGCCGCCGAAGATCGGGATCTGGCCTTGTTCGTTGAGCTCGAGCAGGCGGTCGCGGATGATTTTCGAGACCGGCAGCATGCCATCGACAGCGTCGCGGAACAGGTAGTCGAGCGCATCGGTGTCGACGCCGCCCAACTGGAACCACAGCGTCGCCGGCTGCAAGGCGTCGCCCTTGGTGGTCGGGAAGCCTGCTGCGCGCACCAGGTCCGCATCGCCGGTGCAGTCGATGAATACCGACGCCTGGTAGGCAACGCGGCCGGCCTTGTTCTGGACGATGACGTGGGTGACGCGATCACCATCCGTCATGCAGTCGGAAAGCCACGTGTGATACAGCAGCGTCACGTCGCTCTCCAGCAGCAGGCGCTGGGCTGCAAGCTTCATGATTTCATCGTTGACGGGAAAATTGCCGCTCTCCAGCGAGACGTCCGCCCCGCCGAGTTCCGCTGCGCGCTGGAGGAGCTCGAACGGAATGCCGCCGATGTGCTGCTTGCCGAAATGGCGGAACTCGCTGATCGGCGTCACCAGCGCGCTGGTCGACATGCCGCCGACGAAGCCATACCGCTCGATCAGCAGGGTCCTCGCACCATTGCGTGCCGCGGCCACGGCCGCGATGAGGCCCGCAGGCCCGCCACCACAGACGATGACGTCGAAGCTGCCGACCACGGGCACCTCCCTGCCGGGCTCCCTGATGGACTTCGATTCTGTCGAGTTCGCCGACACGCCTTATCCTCCGAATAGCCGTCGCCTACGGCGCGGCCCTTGTTTGTTTCGTATATAAGATAGCGATAATGTCATCTTGGCATGCGATAGTGTCAGGATCAATAAGAAATGTAAATTATTGAAACATAAGAAACTATTCTGGTTATCGTAGATTTTTCTTGCCTTGTGAGTTCGATCGATCATGATGCGATGAAATTAACGATAATTGTTCAATTGGCAAACTGGGATATCGCTCGCTAGACTGACAGGCTTAGCACGACAGGGACGAAACATGCGGGGCGCAGCCAAAGATCGTCGTAAGTCCACTCTCCAGGATCTCGCCGCTGCAGTCGGTCGCACGGCTAATACCGTGTCGCGCGCGCTCAGCGGCAAATCCGGTGTCAGCCCGGCAACCCGTGCATTGATCAAGGCCGAGGCGGAGCGGATTGGCTACGTTCCCAACGTCCACGCTCGCTCGTTGGTGCTCGGCTCGCGCAAGACCATCGGCGTGATCGTCGCCAACATCTCCAACCCCTTTTTCTCCGATCTGGTCAGCGAAGTCGAACTCCAGGCGCAGCAGGCTGGTTACACGGTCCTGCTGCTGCTGACCTACGAATCGGCGGAACGCGAGCGCGATGCCATCGACCGGGCATTGCGATCGGGCTTGGATGGCCTCATCGCGGCCCCCGTCCAGGAGCGTCCCGATGCATGGATGCCGGTGATCAAGGCGGGCATCCCTCTGGTCATGGTCAGCCGTGAATTGCCGGAGTTGGACGTCGACTTCTATTCCACCGACAACAAGGCCGGCATCCAGTTGGCAACCGAGACCGTGCTCGAGCGGGGTGCGAAAGACGTCGTCCTGCTCGACGAGGACATGCATTTCTCCACTATCCGGATTCGATACGAAGGCTTCCGGCAGTCACTCGAGAAGTACGGGCTTCCCTTCGATCCACGGCTCAATCTTGCCCTTGTCCCTCCGACTCGCTCCTTCCGTGTGTCCAGGACATGGAACGCCGACGACGCATACCGCGTCGTCAGTGACCTCCTGGACCGTGGTCGGCGCCCGGATGCCTTCGTCGTCGGTGATGACTATTACGCGCTAGGCCTGTATCGCGCACTGCGTGAGGCCGGTATCGTGATCCCCGACGACGTGCTGGTGATGGGCGGTGGCAATCATCCGTTCACGCGCTTCATGGATCCGCCGCTATCCACCCTGATTCTGCCCTTCGAGGAAGTCGCTCGCCGGGCCACGCGTCGTTTGCTCGACCATATCCAGGGCACCGCCGACCACCAGATCGTCAACGAGCACATCGTCCCGGAATTGGCTATCCGGGCTTCGACCGCGCGCTGACTTCCGAAGTGGACAACGTGCGCATCATGGCGGTAGACCATGATGGACTAGGCGTTGGCCGCTGCGGCGCTTCCCCGCCGACTCCGTCCGATGACCACGGTAAGGATCACCGCTGAAACCGGGTGCAGGATCGCCAGGCCCGCGAACAGGGCGACATAGTCGAATTTGGCGAGTATGGATCCCGCCATCAGGTTGAGGACCAGCGAGGTGCTGGCTCCGACTGCACCAAGCAGCCCCAGTGCGGATGCGTTGATCTTGACCGGGAACAGGCCGGCCAGGAGGACATTGACGCCCACGAACCAGACCTGGCATATCGTAGTGACGAGGGTGATGATAGCCAGTGCGATGGCGGCACTCGAGGTCATCGTGATGAACGCACCCAAGGGCATCAGGGCGGCAGTCAGGGCGAAGATGCGCAGCTGCACGCGGATCGGGTCGTGTGTGCGCGCCGCGAAGTGGTCGACGGAGCGGCCCAGCACTATGCATGTCAGCATGGCGACGATGTACGGGATGCCGCCTACAAGCCCCAGCTCGGACAGGGACAGCCCGACACGTTCCTGCAGATACCCCGGGATCCAGAAAAGGTAGAAGTACCAGACCGGATCGGTGATCATGCGCACCGCGATGAGCGAGCGGAATCGCTTGTCCTTGAGGAGCGTGGCGACGGATGTGGGGCCTTCGTCGATGGCTTCCGGCATGGACGGCGCCGCTTCCACGACAGGTCGGGCAAGAGAAGAAGCCTTGCTGT
>CAZOOO010000097.1:0-11414 GCA_964581435.1 uncultured Hyphomicrobiales bacterium
TGGGCGACAAGATCGAAGCCAAGAAGACCGCGAAGCGGCTCGGCATTCCGGTGGTTCCGGGCTCGGATGGCGGCATCGGCCCCGACGACGACGCCATGGCGATCGCCAAGGCGATCGGCTTTCCCGTGCTGGTGAAGGCGGCCGCCGGCGGCGGCGGGCGCGGCATGAAGATCGTCAAGACGGCCGACGACCTGATGATGGCGATCTCGACCGCCGGCAACGAGGCCCGGGCGGCGTTCGGCGATGCGTCGGTCTATCTGGAGAAGTATTTGCAGAAGCCGCGCCACATCGAAATCCAGGTACTCGGCGACGGCCGTGGCGGCGCCATTCATCTGGGTGAGCGCGACTGTTCGCTGCAACGACGCCACCAGAAAGTCTGGGAAGAAGGCCCCTCGCCTGCACTGACCGCCGCCGCCCGCAACAAGATCGGCGAAACGGTCGCCAAGGCGATGCGCGAAATAAAATATCTCGGCGTCGGCACCGTCGAATTCCTTTACGAAGACGGCAGGTTCTATTTCATTGAAATGAATACCCGCATCCAGGTCGAGCACCCGGTGACCGAAATGATCACCGACATCGATCTGGTGCTGGAGCAGATCCGGATCGCCGCCGGCGGCGACCTTCCCGCCACCCAGAAAGAAATAGCGGTGAACGGCCATGCCATCGAATGCCGCATCAACGCGGAGAATCCCGTCACCTTCCGTCCCTCGCCGGGTAAAATCATGCAGTTTCATCCGCCGGGCGGGCTCGGCGTCCGGATCGATTCCGCAGTTTATCAGGGATATGTGATCCCGCCCTATTACGACTCGCTGGTGGGCAAGCTGATCGTCCACGGCAAGACGCGCGCCGAATGCCTGATGCGGCTGCGCCGGGCCCTCGACGAGATGGTTGTGGAAGGTGTCGAGACCACCTTGCCGCTGTTCCGGGCGCTGGTCCGCGAGGCGAGCATTATCGACGGCGACTACCATATCCATTGGCTGGAGCAGTACCTCTCCAGCGGCGGTCTTACAGGCGCCTGAACCGCCCCGCCGGAACCGAGATGATGTCAGAAGCAGGCCGGGAACCGATTGCGCCCTAAGACGTTGGTCATATGGCCAGCAACCGAGCGGGGGCAATCTAGCTGTCTCGATCCGAACATGACGAAATCGCGGCGCCCCCCGTCAGATCGTCGCGCGCCGCACTCGGCCAGTTGATCCTGCTGACGGCAGGTCTGGTGGTTTTGACGCTGATCAGCGCGATCTCCGTCTATCTTGTCAACAAGGCACGCCACGACGCTCGCTGGGTTCTGCACAGCAAGGAAATCGAGAATAAAATATCGCTGGCCCAGTTGCAGATACAACGGGCGGAAAGTGCGCAGCGAAGCTTTCTGCTGACGCGCCACCCGGAATTCCGCACCGAGTTCGAGGAAGCAGTCGGCAAGATCCCGTCGAGTTTCGAGCGGCTGGCGACACTGACGATCGACAACCCTTACCAGCAACAGCGGCTCCGGGAGATTGTCCCGCTGACTCATCGGCGGATCGAGCGATTGCGGCAGGGGATCGATCTCGCGCTGACGAACCGGCTCGACGAGGCTGTCGAGAATGCGCGGCAGGAAGCCGGCCGCGACGCGACGCGACACATCCGCGAACTCGGAAACGAGATGCGAGCCGAGGAAGGTCGCCTGCTCGCCGCGCGAACGGCCTCAGCCGATGCCAGTCAATCGCTTTCGGCGCTGATTACCAGCATCGGCTCGGGGCTGGTCGTGCTGTTCGCGGGCCTGTCGATCTACCTGGTGCGGCGGTCGAGCCGCGCGCGCGATCTGGCCGAGACTCAGTTGCGCGACAACAATTTCAACCTCGAATCCATGGTGGAGAGACGCACCAGCGATCTGCGCGAGGCCAACGACGAAATCCAGCGTTTCGCCTATATCGTCAGCCACGACCTGCGCTCGCCGCTGGTCAACATCATGGGTTTCACCAGCGAACTCGAGGACCTCCGCGGCGACATTTTCCGCCGGATCGCGCAGTTGAGCCGGCCGGTCGGCCTTCCGCCTTCGGCAACGGAGGATTCGGCAAGTGCCGCCGAACCGGTTCTCGACGGACGGGACGAGCAATTGTCGCAGGACTTCACCGAGGCTCTGGGATTCATCAAGTCGTCGATCGCCAAGATGGATCGGCTGATCGGCGCGATTCTCAACCTCACCCGCGAGGGCCGTCGCGAATTTCACCCTTCCGCGATCGCCATGCACGATCTGATCGAGAGCATCGTATCCACCGTGGCGCATCAGGCCGCCGAGGCCAACGCCCGGATCCTGGTCGAGCCATTGCCGGACATTGTCAGCGACCGCATCGCGATCGAACAGATTTTCTCCAATTTGATCGACAATGCGTTGAAATACCTCAAACCTGGCATGCCCGGCGATATCGCCATCCGCGGTCGGCGCAAACTCGGTTTTGCTATCTTTGAGATCACCGATAACGGTCGCGGCATCGATCCGAAGGACCATCAGCGCATTTTCGATCTGTTCCGCCGGGCGGGTCCGCAGGATCGGCCGGGCCAAGGTATCGGTCTCGCACACGTCCGTGCATTGGTCCGGCGGCTAGGAGGAACCATATCGGTGTCGTCAGAGCTTAATATCGGCAGCACATTCACCGTCACGCTTCCTACCGCATGGATCGGCGCCAACCGGGACGAGCAATCATGAGCACGCCAGTCACCATCATCATGATCGAAGACGATGAGGGTCACGCCAGGCTGATCGAGCGGAATATTCGGCGCTCCGGTGTCAACAATGAGATCAAGCCGTTCGGCACCGGTACGGAGGCCGTCAACTACCTGTTCGGTGCGGACGGCAACGGGCTGCCTCATAAGGGAGAGTCGCTGCTCATCCTGCTCGACCTCAATCTCCCTGACATGACCGGCACCGAGATCCTGCGTCGCGTGAAGGAAAACAAATATCTGAAGTACGCTCCGGTGGTCGTGCTGACGACGACGGACGACTCGCAGGAGATCAAGCGCTGCTACGAACTCGGATGCAGCGTCTACATCACGAAGCCGGTGAACTACGACAGTTTCGCCAATGCCATCCGGCAACTCGGTCTGTTTTTCTCGATCATCCAGGTACCTCAGGCCACTCCATGAAAGTCAAGCCTACCCTTTTGTACGTGGATGACGACAAGGCGCTGGCTCGCCTGGTGGAGCGCGGCCTGATGCGTCACGGATTTTGCGTGGAGTACGCGCCCGACGGCGAAGCCGGGCTCGCGCGCCTCGCGCAGGGCGGCATCGATGTGGTAGCGCTCGACCAATACATGCCTGGCCTGGACGGGCTGGAGACGCTCGGACGGATTCAGGCAATTCCCGGTGCGCCTCCCGTGGTGTTCGTCACCGCCTCGCAGAACTCGAAAATCGCGGTGACCGCGCTCAAGGCGGGTGCCGCCGATTATCTTGTCAAAGACACACTCGGCGAGTTCGTTCCACTGTTGCAGGTCGCGGCCGAAGTGGCGATCCGGCAGGCGCTCGTTCAAAAGGCGCGCGACGAAGCTGAAGCCGAAGTCCGCGCCTCGCGCGACCGCTATGCGGCGCTGGCCGCCGAGCGCGAGATGCTGCTGCGCGAGGTCAATCATCGCATCGGCAACAGCCTCCAAATCATCGCGTCGCTGCTGCACCTGCAAGCCAATTCAAGTCCCGATGAGGACATCAAGGCCGCCCTTACCAATGCGATGGGACGGGTGGCGGCGGTCGCGCAGGTGCATCGTCGGCTCTACACCTCACACGACCTGAAGAGCGTTCTGCTGAACCAATATCTTGAAGCACTGCTTGAGGATCTCCGACGCTCCACCGAAGGCAACCGGATGTCGCGCCTCGACCTGAAGGCCCAGCCCGTCGAGATCGATCCCGATCGCGCCGTGGCCATCGGGATCATCGTCAACGAACTGGTGATGAACGCGGTCAAATACGCCTATCCCGACGACCCCGGCCCCATCCGCGTCGAACTCGCGGCCGATGGGGATGATATCGTGCTGTCGATCGCGGACGACGGCGTCGGCCTCAATGCGAAGACCGATCCGCGTTCGACCGGAATGGGCCAGAGGATTGTTTCCGCAATGGCGCAGAAGCTCGACGCTCAGGCCGAACGCGATCCCACCCATGCGGGCACCCGTATCGTGCTGCGCTTTCGCGGTGGAATTTCATGGGTCAAGAAACCCTTATCCGCAACCGCTGCATAAGCACGGCGGCGGCAGTAGCGGTTTCGACTTCCTGGGCCGCGCTTGAGAGTATTCGGGATCAGGCCGGCGTGGAGAAAGCGCGTTAAATCAAAAACCTGGAGTCTTTTACCGTTCCCTGAAACAGTGAAAGACCTCAGCAGATTATCGACGCGTCAGCCGTACGGCTCTGCTATAAGACGCTGGATGTCCCGCGAGACCGCCTCGTCCGAGATTACGCCCGAGCTGCTGCTGCGCGCCTATGCCTGCGGCATTTTTCCGATGGCGGAAAGCATCGACGATCCGACGCTCTTCTGGGTCGAGCCGAAGATGCGCGGCGTGATTCCGCTCGATAGCTTTCGAATCCCGTCGCGGCTCGCGCGCACCGTCCGGTCGGATAATTTCACCGTGACCGTCGATACAGCCTTTGGCGCGGTCATCGACGGCTGCGCCGCGCCACAACCGGGGCGAGAAAATACCTGGATCAACTGTCGTATCCGCGAACTCTATACCGGCCTGCATGAACTCGGCCACTGTCACAGCGTCGAGGTCTGGCGGAAAGATGAGCTCGCGGGCGGCCTGTATGGCGTCAGGCTCGGCCGCGCGTTTTTTGGCGAGAGCATGTTCCATGTCGTGCGGGACGCATCGAAGGTCGCGCTCGTGCATCTGGTCGCCCGATTGATCGCCGGAGGCTTTGTCCTGCTCGACACGCAGTTCGTGACCGACCATCTGTGCGGATTCGGCGCGATCGAAATCCCGCGCCGGCGCTACCGGGCGTTACTGGACGTTGCGCTGGAAGGCCAGGCCGATTTCGGGGCGCTGCCGCTTGACCGGCCGGTGCCGGGTGCGGACGCGCTTCGGGCCATCACCGGCCACGCCGCGAGGTCTTGAGCCCTCACGGCGTCGTTCCACATGCAGCAGGGACGATCAACATCCGGATACGAGGATCATCGCCCGAACGGCGGAAAGAACGGATTGCTACGGGGTTGCTGCTGCGGCGGCGGCTGCGCCGGTTGTTGCGGGGTCGGCTGACGCGACGGCCGTGTTGATGGCCGCGGTCGCTTGGCGGGGGGCGGTGGCGGCGGTTTCGCCTGATCCGGCTGCGCGGCGATAACGGTCGTCTCCGGATCCTTGCAGTCGGTCAGCCACACATCGTAGATCGGATGCTCGACGCCATGCAGGCCCGGACTCGACGCGAACATCCAGCCGGAGAAAATCCGCTTCACCTCACCCTGAAGCGTGATCTCATCGACCTCGACGAAGGCATCGGTATTGGCGGCCTCGGTCGCCGGACGCGTGTAGCAAGCGTTGGTCTTCACCCGAAGCGCGCCGAACTGCACGATTTCTCCGATATCCTCATCGAAATGGATGATGCGGCCGGTAATCTTGTCAAGACCGGAAAAGATGGCCTTCTTGTTGACAATCCTCTCGGCGGGAGCGTCGGTGACGACCTCGTCGCCGGGCTGTAGCGTGGCCGGCGCCGGCGGCGCCGGTCGCGTGGCGTTCTGTTCGGGTGCCTGACGGGGCGAAGGCGGCGCGACAGCAGTGCCGCCCGGAGCATTCTGCGGAACCACGGTGGTTCCGGGCGACGGCAACGGCTGGGACTGAACCGGACCGGGCGGCGGAACACCTTGCCCCGCCGGTGGATGCATCGGCGCAGGCAGCACGCGTCCTTGCTGCGGCAAGTCGGGCACTTCTTCCTCGTCATCCTCGGGCGCGGCTTGCCCCTGCGGAATGGCGCCGGGGGGACGCGGCGGAGAATCTGAAAAAATATTACCGATTTGGGCGCGCGCTGAAGGCGCGGCGGCGACCAGGACGGCGCCCGCAAAAGCCGCACAACCGGCTATAATAATAGTTCGATATATCATGCGCGGCTTTGTGAGGCTCGAATCAGACCGGACCATTGTACAGGGAATTAGGCTCCAAGCCGCCCGCGGCGTTCCGGTTAACACGTCGATTGCGGCGGGGAAAGGGCGGCCTGCTGCGCGTCCACCGGCGGCCGCCGACAATGCTCTCTGCTGTCGACTGACGTAATGTTGGCGTGGATTTGCGGCAACAGATGCGATCAATCGTCCTCGGACGGTGTTTTGGCGGACGATCCGGGGTTGGCGCATTCGGCTTATTCAAGCGTATACTTGTCCCGGGTTTGTCAGTTTTTGAGTGTCGGGAGTTGCCATGAGCCGGGCGCGGACGCTTTGTATTTCGGTGACGGCGGCTGCGCTGGCGCTCGGGGGCGCAACGGCGCAGGCTCAACAGGTCGGCACGGCGTCAGCCGTCAATCCGGCCGCGACCGCCAACCTGAAAACCATCACCATCGGCCAGTCCATCGCCCACAAGGAGCGCATCCAGACCAAGTCCAGCGGTTCGGTGCAGTTGCTGTTCCTCGACAAGACCTCGATGACCGTCGGTCCGAACAGCGACCTCACGATCGATGAATACGTCTATGACCCGAACGCCAACACCGGCAAGCTGGCGGCTACTCTCGGCAAGGGCGCGCTTCGTTTCGTCGGCGGCCAGATCAGCCACAACGGCGATGCGGAGATCAAGAGCGCGTCGGCATTGATCGGCATTCGCGGCGGCGTGATGATGACCGACGGCAAGGGCGGCATCTATTCCGGCTACGGCACAATGACCGTCACATCCGGCGGGCAGACCGTAACCCTGGGCGCCGGCGAATTCACGCAAACGCAAGCCGGCGGGCCGCCAACCCCTCCGGGATTGCCGCCGCCGGGATTCGTGCAACGGTTGATCGCGACGTTCCAGAGCGCCGCCGGCCAAACGGGCGGCGTGCGCGCGGGCACGGCATCGGCGAAGAAAGTCGCGGCCGCCGAGCACAAGGCGACCGGATCGTCCGGCGGACTGGTGACCGGATCGGGCGCTCCGCCCTCTCCTCCTCCGCCGACCATCGTCCAGCGGATCAACGCGATCACCTCAGCCTTCACGGAGGCGATCCAGACTTCCAATCAAGTGACGGGGACGCAGCAGATCGTACAAGATCAGCCGCCCGCCGGCGACCACCCCCCGCCGGCAAACAATAATCCTCCGCCGGACGACGGCCACCCTCCACCGACAAACAATAGACCGTCGGCGACGCTGAGCGGATATGCAGGCGGACTGGTCTACACCGCTGATAACCAGAACACGATCAGACCGGTAAGCGGCAAATCCGAGGTCAGGCTCGACGCCGCCAACAACCGCGTTCAGGCCAACCTGGAGACCTACCTCTACAACCCGAGCAATCCGTTTACGCAACTCACAAACACTGTCCGCGCATTGTTTCAGTTCGGATCGACCGGATCAACCGGCGCCCCCGACAGCGCCTATGTGGACTACGATAATTTCTACGCCGGAACGCCCGAGAACCATGAGGTCAACGGCTCTAAAGTCGTCGGCGGCATAGCGACCCCCAAGGCCGTCGACCAGATCACATCCGCAGTCGTTCCGAACATGACGCCTTGCCGGTGCGACTATACACGCTGGGGCTTTTGGGCCATCAGCGCGAGCGATGCCAACGCCGGAGCATCGTCGCCGAACGAAGTGATCGTCGGCACCTGGGTTGCCGGCCGTCCTGTGGGGAGCGCCAGCGATGTACCGACGACGGGCACGGCAACCTACACCGGGCACGTCGTTGCTAATGTGAACACCGCCGGTTTCGTTGGCGGCGCTTTCTCGAATAATGTCGATTTCGGAGCGCGCCGCGGTACGGTGAGCGTGACCGGCCTCGACAGCACCAACTATTCCGGCACAGTGAACTTCAACACCGACCCGCGCAATTTCGGCGGCACGCTCAACGGTGACTTCGACAGCCGTAAGATGGCCGTCGACGGCAGCTTCTTCCAGGGCGTTAACAGCCCTGTCGGAGAGATGGGCGGACGCGTCGGAATCTCCGGCGCCGGCGGCTATCTCGGCAGCGGCACTTTCGCGGCAACCAAACAGTGACAAGCGCCTGCTCGTACGTTCGTGCAGTACCCCGCGTAACCTGTTACGGATGGTTCTACTGCCCCGGCGTCCAGGGCTGGTAATCGCCCGTCGCCTTCGGACGGCGGCCGCTCGCCAGCGTCGAGCCGGACGGCCGATAGGCTGCCGGCGTCCCGGTCATGTTCGGCACATGCGGTTTCTGCCATTCGCGCGGCTGATAGTTCTCCTTGGTCGGCGGAACGTCGACGACGTGATGGATCCAGCCATGCCATTCCGGCGGAATGCGGGTGGCTTCCGTATAGCCGTTATAGATCACCCAGCGCCGCTCGAAGCCAAGGGTCGGGTCGATCTGCCCGCCGCGCGTCCGGTAATAGCAGTTGCCCTCGCTGTCCCTGCCGACCAGTTCGCCGAACCGCGAGGTCCAAAGCTGCGTACCGAAGGTCTGGCTATTCCACCAGGTAAAGAGCTTGAGAAAAAACTGCTTCATTGCCGGAAATCCGTCACAGGAGTTTCACGAAGCCCCCCGCAAGGGGCCGCGATCATCAATTCCATTTCGATTTGATGACATCCCGCCGCGGCATTGTCCAGCCAACAGCGGCCAAATAGCGCGACCTGATAGCGCAACTAGTCGTCCGATTCTAACATTTGCATCCCGTTGCGGCAGGGGTTTCCTGCAAATGTTAAAATCAAAGGACCACTAGCAAATATGGGTTTCTAGTGGAGTTTTGGATCTGACATTCGCTTCTCGCGTTCGATGCAAACTGGGTAGCGAATGTCAAATCCACTCCACTAGCGCTTCATTGCCCCACCCGAGTCCGTCAAGCGAACTTCTGAACCTAAACCACGCCAGAATCATAAAGTTGCTGGTATCCCTGCCGGCAACGCCAAACGGGGCCGCAATTAGCGGGTTGCGCCTTCGGCTCACACGCCTTACCCATCTCATCATCCAGGGCCCGGTCTGGCGCCGACCCGCGCGAGCAACAGGCGCAGCGATGCAGACGCTCCGCTGTTGTTGACTGACCCACGAAAACTTTGAATGTTATTTCTCAAGCATAAAGAACAAAGGCTGCGAAATGTCCGAAGTCGTCAACAACATGGAAAAACATCGCTACGAACTCGAAGTGGACGGGCATGTGGCCGCGACCTATTATCGATTTCTGGACGGGGTTCTGGTCTTCACCCACACCAAGGTGCCGCCCGAACTCGAAGGCAAGGGCATCGGCTCAGCACTCGTGAAGGGCGCGCTGGATCAGGTGCGCGCGGATAAATTCCGGGCCAGCGCTCAATGCCCCTTCGTGAAGGCGTGGCTCGAGAAGAATCCGGATTACGCCGATCTGCTGCGGCCGAATTTGTGAGAAGCCGCGGAGCCGCGTGTCTCGAAGAACGGTGCTCAAGTCAGATTTCGGGTCGCGCGATGCGAGCCGTCGCTTCTCCTGATGAGAACATCACGTCGTGAAGGAGGATTGAAAGGCGATGTTGCTTGGCGAGCGACCGCCTCGCGCCAGCCGCGTTAGCGGACCTTGCTCCGAAAACGCTCCCTCTCGGATTACGACTTCATGTCGGGCGGCAGCTTGCCCCCGTTGGCTGCGAGTTGAGCCATCATCTGCTTATGCAGCCAGATGTTCATCGCGGCGGAGTCGTTGGTGTCCCCCGGATATTTGAGGTCCTTCGCCAGTTCCTTGCGAGCACTCAGGCTGGAGTCGACGTCAAGCGCCTTCATCAGATCAACGATCGAGGTCCGCCATGCCAGCTTTTCCTTCTTGGCGGCGACTGCCTTGTCGAGAATGGCCGCGACGTCGACGCTCTTCGCAGCCGAGCCTTCCGACGAGGACGCGGTATCGCGGCCTGCTTCGCCTGCCGGTGTCGCCGCTTCGGCGTGCGAGCCGAAGATGGCGCCCATGATCTTTCCGAATATACTCATATGCCGCTCCCAATTGATTTAAGTCTTGTCCTGGCTTCGGCGCGGACTCTTCGCGCCCGCTTTCGTCGACATCCAAAAGATTAGCCGTGTCGTCGCGGCTTGCCAATGCGGACAATGCCCGGCCGCCGATGCAGATCAGCCGCGGTCCGCGACGGCAAAAATTCACTGAACAGTGAGCAACCAAAATCACGGATCCGAATTAGAATGGTTACACAGGTCGCGGCAAGACCAGGTTGCTTGCCCTCCGCGTCTGGTCTTGATCGTGATCGTTTCCGAAGGGGCGAACTCGCGCCTTCCGGCGGCCAGAGATCGACCCCGCGAAAGGGAGACAACGAACATGGCCACCTCTTATCCTGTCGACGTCACGTCGCACTCGGGAATGGCCGGCGCGGACAGACCTGTGGTCCGTCACATCGGCTTACCTGATCTGCTCGATGCATTGCGGCTGGGCTGGGAAGACTTCAAGGCGGTCCCCAGCCACGCCATCGTCCTTTGCGTCATCTATCCCGTACTTGGAATCGTTCTGGCGCGGATAGCGCTCGGCTATTCGGTCTTGCCGCTCCTGTTTCCGCTCGCCGCCGGCTTCGCCCTGATCGGGCCGTTTGCGGCGCTCGGACTTTATGAACTGAGCTATCGGCGCGAACTCGGTCAAGAGGCTTCTGCCTGGCATGCGTTCAGCGTGCTGCGGGCGCCGTCGTTCGGATCGATGCTCGGACTGGGCGGCTTGCTGTTAGCCATTTTCTTCGTGTGGGTGGCAACGGCTCACGCGATTTACGTGTCGACCTTCGGCAACACCCCGGCCTCGGCAATTCCCGATTTCTTTGCGCAGGTTTTCACGACGTCCGAGGGCTGGCGCATGATCCTGATCGGCGTCGGCGTCGGGTTCCTGTTCGCGACCGTCGCCTTGTGCATCAGCATCGTGTCGTTCCCGCTGATGCTTCACCAACACGCCGACATGACCGATGCCATGCTGACGTCGATGCGCGTGGTGGCAAAGAATCCAATCGCGGCCGCGGAATGGGGCCTGATCGTTGCTGTCCTGCTGACGCTCGGGTCGATTCCCTTCTTCCTCGGCCTCACGATCGTGATGCCGTTGCTCGGTCATGCGACGTGGCATCTCTATCGCAAGGCGATCGAGAGCCCATTAACGTCGTCGGCGCACGAGCCTCCGGAAACGGAGAAGGAAAAGCGCTACGCGGCCGATTTCCCGTCCGTCTTGTTCCCCCCTTACGGGCGCAAGCACCGATATTTCGATAGTTCGGATTGATGGATGGACGGACGCTCGGGCTGCCTCGGTGTCGGGAGCTTTTGAACTCGCTCCCTTGCACTTGAGGCAGCCGCCGCTAGATCACGATGATCCTGGATCGAATCGATCCAGGATCATGAACGTGATC
>CAZOOO010000098.1:0-11005 GCA_964581435.1 uncultured Hyphomicrobiales bacterium
AGTTCGCGAACAACTGGGTGCTCGGCATCGAGGCCCAGCATAGCTGGCTCGCCAACTACAGAGAGAACGTGGCTTTTCCGGGCGGCAGCGTTGTGACCGGTGGCGACCGTGGCCTGGGCTCGGTGACCGGCCGGCTCGGCTATAGCTGGGGACCGGCGCTTCTCTACGCCAAGGGCGGCTATGCGTTCAGGGACGGCGCACTCGGTGTCACCGACGCGGCCGGCGCGCCGCAGGCCTTCACGACCACCGGAAACCGGAACAGCGGTTATACCGTCGGCGCGGGTCTGGAATACATGTTCGCGCCGAACTGGTCCGCCAGGGCGGAGTACCAGTATTTCAATTTCGGCAAAACGACATTCGGCGCGGGTTCGCCGGCCGACGTTGTTGGAGCGAACTTCCGTAACGACGAGCATACCGTCAAGGCCGGCGTGAATTATCGCTTCGGCTGGGGCGGACCCGCGGCCCCTCATTATTGAGATTGCCCGCAGATCGCCCGATGCGGGCTTGCACGACGAAGGCCGGTTTCTCGCCGGCCTTTCTCATTGCGGCGCGCGCGCCATGCGGCCTGTTGTCCTGCCGCGGATCAAATGCGGTCGACCCTCAGAAACAACGTCCAGATCGCCAGCAGCAGGGTCGCGATCCCCAGCCAGTCCGGATGGACACAAAAGGTCAGGCCGTAATAGCACAACTGGTCGGCGCCGACGCCGTAGTTGCCGGCGCCGTAGAACGCCAGGGTTGCCAGCGCCATCATGAAAGTCACGAATGCCATCGGATACTCCCGATGTTGCGACGTGCGGCCGAACGATCCTCGATGGGAGCTGCCGCGGCCGGTCTGTTTGGCAACGACTATAAATTGCTCCCATGAAGCAAGCGTAAATCGGCGCCTCCGTTTTCGCGAAGGTGGGTGGTGTGCCGTTGCCGCCGCGCTCGCGAAGCCATGTGTCCGACGAACTCCTGCCGTTTCAGCGCGGGGGTGCGCGCTATAGCAACGCGCGCCGGCTCACCCGCAAATGGCGGATTGTGCTGCTAGTGGTCCGATTCTAACATTTGCATCCCGTTGCGGCAGGGGGTTCCTGCAAATGTTAGAATCAAAGGACCACTAGAGCGGGATGAGGAAAAGTGTGCAGCGGTTTTCCGCCCGCATCCCGCGTCTCAAAATATTGGAATCGATCACGTTCATGATCCTGGATCGATTCGATCCAGGATCATCGTGATCTAGGTGCGCTTCCCCGTTTCGCGACGCGTAGTACATGGTCACCACTTGTAGGAGAGGCTTCCCGTAACGCGGCGCCGGTCGCCGTAGAAGCATGACGTAACGAAGCCGCAGCTTGCGACATACTGGGTGTCGGCGATGTTGACCACGTTGATAGCCGCGCGCCACTGGTTCGCCCATTCGTAGTGAACCGCCAGATCACCGAGGACCACCGACGGTACGGAAAGAGTATTCTCAGCGTCCGCAAACGACGAGCCGACATAGCGTACGCCGCCGCCGAAACCAAAGCCGTCCAGCCAGTTGTCCCGGAATGTGTAATCCATCCACAGCGACGCGACCTGGCGTGGCTTCGCTGTCGGAACCCTGCCGATCAACGTGGGATCAAGATCCTTGCTGACGAATAATGCGTAGTTGGTGTAGCTCGCAACCACTTTGAAATCGCGGGTGATATTGGCCAAGGCTTCCAACTCGATGCCGCGCGACGTCACCTCGCCGTTCTGGGTTTGGAACAGCACGTTATTGGGATCGGTGGTCAGGGCGTTCTTGCGCTTCAAGTCGAACAGAGCGACGCCGAACCTCGCGTTCAGACCTACAGGCTGATACTTCACGCCGACTTCGGTCTGCTCCCCCGTTTCGGGTAACAGCAATCCACCGGCTGAATTCAGACCGATGATCGGATTGTAGCTCGTCGAGTACGACGCATAGGGCGCGAGACCGTTGTCAAAGTTGTAGATCAGGCCGGCACGGCCTGAGAACTTGCTGTCCCGCCGACTCACGGGGGTATAAATCCGGTCGTTGTTGACCAAGTTTACCCAATCGTTGCGACCTGACAGGATCAGCGTGAAACGATCCCACTTGATCTGGTCCTGAAGGTAGAGGCCGACCTGCCCCTGGGTCAGAAAAGTGTCCTGGTAAAGTGGGCCGTCGTAGGGTGCGTTAACACCATAGACCGGATTGAGAACGTTCAGATCGGTACCGTCCCCGATGCCCTGCTTGTCGTCGAGCGCATAGTGCCTGAGGTTTACACCGATCAGCGTGGTATGCCGGAACGGCCCGGTGGCGAAGCGATACTCAAACTGATTGTCCATATTGAGCTGAGTCGCTTTCGAGGCCGCGAGGAAGTTACCCCGCATGATGTCGGCCGCGGCCGGGGTGGTGGCCCAGCCCTGTCCGAACATTCCGGTGTAATTCACCTCCACATGCGCAGCGCGCCCATTCTGGCGGAACGTCGCATTGTCCGAGAGATGCTTTTCGAATTGGTAACTGACCATTTCCTGGGTTCGCGCATAACGGTCAGCCGAAGGGTCGCCGGTGAAAAGATTCGTCGGTATCCGCCCGAACGGAGCGTCGGTCACGGTGCCGACATAGGGTAAGAAATTCGGTGCCTTGGTCCGGTTGTGGGACGCCATCGCGAAGACTGTCAGTCGCGTGTCCACATCGGGTAGCCAGGTCACGGACGGCGCAATGAAATAATTGTCATTGTTGACGAAGTTCGTCTGTGTGCCGCCGCCTTGAACCTGACCGACGACTCGGTAGAGTATCTTGCCGGTTCCCGGCTCGGTCGCGACAGGACCGCCGAAGTCGAACTGCGTGTAAGCGTTACCGAAATTATTGACGCCGGCCTCGATATAGCGAATGGGCTCCTCTGGAGGCAGCTTGCTCACGGCGTTGACCAGTCCGCCCGGCGCCGATCCGCCGTACAGGGCAGCCGACGGGCCGCGCAGCACCTCGACACGTTCAAGATTGAACGGTTGCAGCTTAAAGCCGGCGAACGCAAAATAGAAAAGATTCATGCCGTCGAGGAAAAGGGAATCCTGTTGGGCGTCAAAACCGCGGATCAGGAACCAGTCATCGCGGAAATCCGTCCCGAAGCTCGCGGCCACGACGCCTGGCGTGTAACGCAGGACATCATCGAATTTAGAAAGCAGCTTCTGGTCGCGAATTTGCTCCGCGCCGATCACCGACAGCGACTGCGGAATTTCGATGATTGGCGCGTCGGTCTTGGTGCCGGTTGCGCTGCGGTTTGCAACGTAACCCTGCACCGGCCCCCGCGCGGTCTCGCCCTGTACGTCGATAGTTTCGAGCGCGATCGCGCCGGCCGGAGCCGCGCCGCCTGACGCCGCCGGCCCGACGATGGTGATCGCGTTGGGGCCGGTCGCCCGCGCGACCAGACCGGTCCCGTTGAGGATCGCCGACAGCGCCTGGTGTGCTGTCAGTGCGCCATGCGCTCCGCGCGTCGTCTTGCCCCGCGCAATCGATGCGTCGAACAGGACCTGCATTCCCGTCTGCGCGGCCAACTGGTTCAGGGCTGATGTCAACGGGCCGGCAGGAATGGATATCGTGCGCGCCGCGGACGAGGCCGGCGCGTTCTGCGCGGTCGCCGGCACGGCGAAACCTGTCGTGAGCAGCGTCGTCGCCAACAGAAACGATCGGGTCCGCCCCTTGACTTGTGATTGACGCACCCGCCCCATTTGCTTGTCCCCCATCGAACGTCATCCCCAGGCTGATCGCCGCCGCGCCGGGATGGCGCACAGTCGGCCGTTCAATGAGGTGACGAATGAAGGGGGCGCTTTGGGACTCCGGACGATGAGAAAAGTAACCTGGAAGGTTTCAAGTATCGATGGGAACGCCTTGTGGCGTCATTGCGGGCCGATCCGCGGGCGGCGACGGGGAAGGGTGGGTTTTCACCCCCGCAGCAGGATCAGCGGGCCCATCCTGGTCACGCTGAGGCCCAGAGACTCGTGAAGCAGCTCCAGCGCCGCGTCGGTATCGGTGACGGTGAACGTGCCGCTGACGCGGCGCGCGGCGAGGTCCGAATTCGATATGATGATGCGTCCCGCGAAATGGCGGCCGATCTCCGTGACGACGTCGGCCAACAGCGCGTTGTCGACCACCAGTTGGCCCCGGCGCCACGCCAGCACGGCATGGGTGTCCGCCTGCCGGACCCCCTTTACCTTGCCGTTAGGGTCATAGACGGCCTGCTGGCCCTCGTTCACCCGGACCTCAGGCTCGGAGCGCGTATCAGGAGCGACCGCCACGGCGTGTTCGGTCACGGTCACTTCCGTCGAGTTCGGAGCCAGCCGGACATCGAAGGCGGTCCCGAGCGCGGTCGTGCGTCCGCCATTCGCCTCGACAACGAACGGGCGGTTCGCATCCTTCGCGACCTGGAAGAACGCCTGGCCGCGCAGCAGCGTGACCGTGCGCGTTTCCGCCGTAAATCGGTAGGAGACGGCGGAAAAGGCGTTGAGCTGGATGGTCGTGCCGTCCGCCAGGTCAATGGTCGGCGTCTCTCCCGTGCCCGACCTCGCGTTGGCCAGAAGCCGCATCGGACCGTCGGAGTAGACGAAGGCGCCGCCGGCGAGCGCGGCGCCGAGAATCGCGACCGCAAGGGTCTTGGCGACGCGCGGACGCGGCTTGACCTTGAAATTCCGGAGGGCCGGATCGTTCAAAATGGCCTTGCGTGCGTCGCCCATCAGCCGCTGGGCCGCGTCGTAAGCCGCTCGGTTCTCCTCGCCCCGGTCGAGCCACTCCTCGAATGCGCGGCTTTCGTGCGCGCTTTGATTGATGTCACGATTTTTCAGCACCCAGGCGGCGGCTTCTTCGTGCCGCTTGCGGCTTGCCTGCGCTGATTGGTCGGCTGTCATCGCGACTCCTGATCGCTTCTCACCCATGATGGAGAAGGACTTTTACTCGATACCGAGCAGGCGATCGAGACAATGCGCGAGCGCTCGCCGAAGGTGGCGGTCGACCATGTTTCGCGAGATATTGAGCTTTCGCGCGATCTGGTCAGGCTCCATCCGGTGGAGGCGGTGCAGGATGAAAATGGCGCGCCGTCGCGCCGGAAGCTCCGCGATGGCCTCGCGCAAGACCGCCAGGCGGGCTTCGACATCGAGGCCGTAATCAGGAGCGGCTGTTTCGGCCGGAACCACCAGGGCTTCAACTTCGGTTCCTGAAAAAAGATGCTGCTCGAGCCGCGCGCGGCGCATCCGGTCGATGCCGAGATTGATCGCCGAGCGGCACAGGAACGCACAGAGCGAACGCTTGCCCTTCAGAATGTCGGGCTGCTCGGCAAGCTTGATATAGAGATCGTGGACGACGTCCGAGACGAGGCTGCGCGCACAGCCGCGGCGCAGCACCGCAGCCTTGATGTCAGTGTAGTGCGCTTCGATGGCGCGATCCAGGAGGTTGTCGTTGTCTAGAATGCCGGCCGGCGCCACGCTACGATTCCTGGTTGAGGATGCAGGCATATACAAAGACAAATAACGTGCAGCGCAAGCTCATAACTTTAGATCGCATCTAAATCAGTCCCGGAATTTGATGCGGGGGCGGACTTACCGTCGGAGCAGGCGTCGTCGCCAGCATCATCGAGTAGGCGACGCGGAGCGCCGGCCAGGACTGACGGCTGCGCAGGAACTCGTGGTCCGGGATTGCTTGCCACTTGCAATCAGGGTGTCCGTCATGCTTGAAACGGCTGGGGTCCGCGGCGACGCGGCCTCGTAGGAGTGTAGCTCAATTGGTAGAGCACCGGTCTCCAAAACCGGGGGTCGCAGGTTCGAGCCCTGCCACTCCTGCCAGTCAATCGTTGACCCTCTCAGGCCATGCAGCCGTCACCGCGGCAGGTTGCCAAGCGGGCTGCTAACCATCCCTTGACCTTTCTACCCGCCGGCAGTAGATAGCGGCACCTGCTGTCGGCCCGATCAGACGGATATCCGACGCGGCCCTGAATTCCCGGACAGTCCAGCCCGTTGGGCGGCTACCCTCAAACAAAGGGTTGGGCGCGCGAGAGACGCTGTCCGGATCTCCGAAACCAGACCGGCACAAACGAACGCGGATCATCGACGATGGCTTTCAGCCCGTTCAAATTCCTGCAGGAAGTGCGTACGGAAACCGCGAAGGTCACCTGGCCGTCGCGTCGCGAAACCACGGTCACGACGATCATGGTGTTCGTGATGGTGGCGCTGGCGTCGATCTTCTTCTTCTTCGCGGATCAGATTATCCGCGTTTTCATCACGTTCGTACTAGGTCTTCATTGACGCCGCGAACGACGCGCACGGACTGAACAATGAGCATGCGCTGGTACATCGTCCACGCCTATTCGAATTTCGAAAAGAAGGTCTCGGAATCGATCCGGGAGCAGGCCAAGCAGCGGGGACTCGAGGATCTCTTCGAGCAGGTGCTGGTGCCGACCGAGAAGGTCACGGAAGTCCGGCGCGGCCGCAAGGTCGATACCGAGCGCAAGTTCTTTCCGGGTTACGTGCTGGTGAAGATGAACCTTACGGACGAGGCGTTCCACCTCATCAAGAACACCCCGAAAGTCACGGGTTTCCTTGGCGCCGAGAACAAGCCGATGCCGATTTCGGAAGCCGAGGCCATGCGCATCCTGCATCAGGTGCAGGAGGGCGTGGAGCGGCCCAAGGCGTCGGTCTCCTTCGAGATCGGCGAGAACGTTCGTGTTGCCGACGGCCCGTTCGCGTCGTTCTCCGGCGTGGTGGAGGAAATCGACGAGGCGCGCTCGCGCGTGAAGGTTGCGGTGTCGATTTTCGGTCGCGCAACACCGGTGGAACTGGAGTTCGGCCAGGTCGAGAAGGTTTAGTCGTCATGCCCGGACTTGTGCCGGGCGTCCGCGTCTTCGGCGCGGAGCGGCTGTGAAGACGTGGATGGCCGGGACAAGCCCGGCTATGACGTGCGGAAGGGATTTCCGCGGAAAGTGTGGGAGGCGAGGGCGGTTGCCAGCCGTCTGAAGCCGCAACCACCAGCAGGAGTGACATATGGCAAAGAAAGTGACCGGATACCTGAAATTGCAGGTGCCGGCCGGTGCGGCGAACCCGTCGCCGCCGATCGGCCCCGCGCTTGGTCAGCGCGGCCTCAACATCATGGAATTCTGCAAGGCCTTCAACGCCCAGACGCAGAAGGAAGAAAAGAACACGCCGATTCCGGTCGTGATCACAATTTATGCGGATCGTTCCTTCACCTTCGAGATGAAGACCCCGCCGATGTCCTACTTCCTCAAACAGGCTGCGAAGATTCAGTCCGGCTCCAAGGCGCCGGGCCGCGACTCCGCCGGCAAGGTGACCAAGGCGCAGGTGCGCGAGATCGCCGAGAAGAAGATGAAGGATCTCAATTGCGACACCGTCGAATCGGCCATGAGCATGGTCGAGGGCTCCGCCCGCTCGATGGGCCTTCAGGTCGCGGAGTAACCAGTCATGGCAACCGGAAAACGTTTGAAGAAGTCTCGCGAGGGCATTGATCGCAATAAGCTTTACCCGATAGCGGAGGCGATCAGGCTGATCAAGGAACGCGCCACGTCGAAGTTCGACGAGACCATCGAGATCGCGATGAATCTCGGCGTCGACCCGCGTCACGCCGACCAGATGGTGCGCGGCGTCGTCACTCTGCCGAACGGCACCGGCCGCACGCTGCGCGTCGGCGTGTTCGCGCGCGGCGCCAAGGCCGACGAAGCCAAGGCCGCCGGCGCCGACGTCGTCGGTGCGGAAGATCTGGTTGAGATCGTGCAGGGCGGTACGATCGCGTTCGATCGTTGCATCGCCACGCCGGACATGATGCCGCTGGTCGGACGTCTAGGCAAGGTGCTCGGCCCGCGCGGGATGATGCCCAATCCGAAAATCGGCACGGTGACGATGGACGTCGCCGGCGCCGTGAAGGGCGCCAAGGGCGGATCGGTCGAATTCCGTGTCGAGAAGGCCGGCATCGTGCAGGCGGGCATCGGCAAGGCTTCGTTCTCTGAAGAGAAACTGGTTGAGAACGTCAAGGCATTGGCGGATGCGGTGACGAAGGCCAAGCCTGCGGGGGCGAAGGGCACCTACGTCCAGCGCATTGCGGTGTCCTCCACCATGGGCCCGGGCGTCAAGGTCGAGCCGGGAACCGTGCTCGGCTGAGTTCGGGCCGATTGGACCATCAGGGCGGGATCGGGAATTTCCGAGCCGCCTTGATTTTGATCGCGCCGGCGGCCGGTCCCGTCGGCATCGGCCGATCGCGTGGTGCGGTTATTCGTCCGAAGCTGGCCGGAAAATTGCATGATTTAGGGCTTGGCAACACGGCAAACATTCGTTAAACACGACGCTCTGAACGCGTGAGCTTCGTTCGCGCGTTCGCGTTCGCATTTCAAAACCCGACGAGACAGGAGATCTTTGCCTTCCCATGGCCATTAGCATGGTTCGGGAGGGCGGGGCACCAGTCGGCCGGGTAGTGCGGGCGGGGGTCGCCGCGCCGTTACCTGGGGCTCGCTCCTCCGGAGTGGTGTTGACGATTCCCAATCCTGTCCGAGACTGCAGGCGCTGGCGGCAAACATGTGTTTGTTCAACAGCTTAATCGCATGGCCTGCATAGACGGGTGAAAACCGGATTTCGCTTTCTGCGTCACGAGCGGAAGGCAGCAGATTGGGTTCGAACCTCGACACCCCGTGCCCTTTTTGGCCGTCAGGCTGCTGGACGCGGGAGGGCAGGCTACTGAATGTCGTCACGCCCGGCGTGTCTTGAGAGACCGGTATCTTGAAGGCCGGGGGTCTTGGGATCAGGTTCCGGGCTGGGCGATGGGTATAACCCGGCGGTCGCAGCCCTTGTGGCGAAGGCCGCCAAACGGAAAGAGCTTGCTGTGGAACGAGCGGCAAAAAAAGAAGCGGTCGAACAGCTCAACGAGACCTTCAAGTCTACGGGCGTCGCGATCGTTGCTCACTATTCCGGCCTCACGGTGGCCCAGATGCAGACCCTGCGCAAGCAGATGAAGCAGGCGGGCGCGTCGGTGAAGGTCTCGAAGAACCGTCTCGCCAAAATCGCTCTTGAAGGCACGGACGTCGTTGCCATCGGCGCCCTTTTGAAGGGACCGACCGTGATCGCGACTTCCAGCGATCCCGTGGCGGCGCCGAAGGTGGCCGTCGAATTCGCCAAGACGAACGAGAACTTCGTCGTCCTCGGCGGCTCGATGGGGAAAACCGTACTGGACGTGAACGGAGTGAAGGCTTTGGCCTCGCTGCCGTCCCTCGACGAACTGCGCGGCAAGCTGGTCGGCCTTCTGGTCGCGCCGGCGACCAAGATCGCCCAGCTCTCGACGGCGCCCGCGGCCAAGCTCGCGCGCGTTGTCCAGGCCTATGCCTCAAAGGACGAAGCGGCGTAAGGCTCTTCGCAAGTCAAATCTGGTTCGAACCGAATACGTTAAAGGAATATATCGATGGCTGATCTGCAGAAGATTGTTGACGACCTCTCGGCGCTGACCGTGCTCGAAGCTGCCGAACTGGCGAAGCTGCTCGAGGAGAAGTGGGGCGTGTCGGCCGCCGCGGCTGTGGCTGTCGCTGCTGCGCCGGGCGCCGGCGGTGGCGCTCCGGCCGCCGAAGAGAAGACCGAGTTCACCGTCGTGCTCGCGGCCGCGGGCGACAAGAAGATCGAGGTCATCAAGGAAGTTCGCGCCATCACCGGGCTCGGCCTCAAGGAAGCCAAGGATTTGGTCGAAGGTGCGCCCAAGCCGGTCAAGGAAGGCGTTGCCAAGGACGAGGCCGAGAAGATCAAGGCTCAGCTTGAGAAGGCTGGCGGCAAGGTTGAACTCAAGTAACTGCGGGAGGTTACCTGCGTCATTGAGACCTCGGTCTTGGCGCACTAGGGCGAGCGCAGGAGACTGCCAAGTTAGGTGGAATCGCTGGGGCAAGTCTTATGTGAGGCCGGCAAAGCCGGCCATGATGCAGGTGATATGAGCGGTATTTCCTTGGCGGGCGCGATTCCATCGCACTCGCCAGGGTGCAACCTGGGGTCGATATCTTACTGGTTGTACACGGAAAGTTGGTTGTACACAGAAAAGTGTGGGAATTCAGGAGAATTACCCCTCGAATCTCCACGATTGCCATCTCATATCGGGATGGCAGCACGAAAAGCGCAGCGGATGCGGGAACGGCGGCGTTCTCCCATAAGCTGTTGGGAGAGCAGCAATTTCGGGCTTTTTGGTCCGCTTGGTTATGATTTTGACGGGCGAGGTGTAGCCATGCACCCCGCGCGTCGTTTTGCGTTCTGCGAGCCCTGCGTTCCTGATCAGGATTGAAGTCCTGATATTTGCGTTCCGCTCTCAAGAGCGTTCCGAGATTCATCCCCGGGGGCGATGCCGATCGCTCTTCGGAAGGTTCGCCCTCACGGGCGACGACATGAGAGGCCACGATGGTGCAGCAGACGTTCACCGGTCGCAAGCGGGTTCGCAAGTTCTTCGGGCATATCCGCGAAGTCGCCGAGATGCCGAACCTGATCGAGGTTCAAAAGGCTTCCTACGATCAGTTCCTGATGGTCGACGAACCGGAAGGCGGTCGCCTGGACGAGGGTTTGCAGGCGGTTTTCAAATCGGTTTTTCCGATCAATGACTTCTCGGGAGCCTCGCAACTCGAATTCGTGCGCTACGAGTTCGAGGCGCCGAAGTACGATGTCGATGAGTGTCGCCAGCGCGGCATGACCTATGCCGCCCCGCTGAAGGTGACGCTGCGCCTCATCGTATTCGATATCGACGAGGAGACCGGTGCGAAGTCCGTGAAGGACATCAAGGAGCAGGACGTCTACATGGGCGACATTCCGCTCATGACGATGAACGGCACCTTTGTCGTCAACGGCACCGAGCGCGTCATCGTTTCGCAGATGCATCGTTCGCCCGGCGTGTTCTTCGATCACGACAAGGGCAAGACTCATTCGTCAGGCAAGCTGCTGTTCGCCGCGCGCGTCATTCCCTATCGCGGCTCGTGGCTCGACATCGAGTTCGACGCCAAGGACATCGTGTTCGCGCGCATCGACCGCCGCCGCAAGATTCCGG
>CAZOOO010000099.1:0-10971 GCA_964581435.1 uncultured Hyphomicrobiales bacterium
CGGAAGCGCATCAAGCACCACAATCCCAGACGGCACCATGTAGTCCGGAAGAACCCCCAAAAGATGCCGGCGCAACGCCGCTTCATCAGGCGCACGCCCAACGACGTAGGCAACCAGCCGCAGCTCGCCATCAGTCGCCGGCCGGGCAAGCACCTCGGCCTGCTCGACACCCGGCACCCGCAGGAGTGCGGCCGCTATCTCGCCGGGCTCGATCCTGATGCCGCGAATCTTCAGCTGATCGTCGACGCGCCCCTGGAATACGAACTGACCGTCCGGCCGCAGGCTGCCCAGATCGCCGGTTCGATAAAGGCGTTCGCCCGATCGAAAAGGATTGGCGATGAAGCGCGTGGCCGTCAGGCCAGGGTGCTTCCAATATCCTCGGGCGAGGTTGGCGCCGGCGATATAGAGTTCTCCGGTCTCACCCGGACGGCAGGGCTTCAATCGTTCATCGAGAAGATAAAGGCTCGTCCCAAGGATCGGCGCCCCGATAGGCGGGGTATCGTCCGCCGTTGTGATGAGCGCCGCCGTCGAGAAGATCGTCGCTTCCGTCGGGCCGTACTCGTTGACAAGGGCAACTGCGGCGAGCCGTTCGCAATGGCGCCGGACCAGACCCGATTGCAGCGCATCGCCGCCGACGATGACCCGCGTCAGACTTGCACCGAACGGCGCATCGTCTTCGGCCAGCAAGGCGGCATAGGCCGACGACGCCAGCATCACCGTCCGTACCGCGTCACGCCAGCGTGGCGCCAAGGCGTGGAATCCGGCCGGATCGAGGCCCAGCACCAAGGTTCCGCCGCCGCCGAGGGTCGCGAAGATCTGGGCAACAGAGACGTCAAAGGTGAGTGGAGCGGTCAGACAGGCGACGCCCGGTGCATCCGGGTAAAGATGCCCGCGCGCTTGAAGCGAGTGCATGACGGCACGGTGCGAGACTGCGACGGCTTTCGGATCTCCCGTGCTGCCGGAGGTATAGATGAGATAGGCGATACGATCCGATGAAAGCTGCCGCCCTGGCGTTGCCAGGGTTGCCGGAGGAACGATGGCAAAAGATGGCATCGCCACACAGAGCGAGCGAAACGGCCCAGGCAAGCGCCTCGCTACTCCCTCGTCGGCCACGATGCCGGTTGGCCGGGCGTCGGTAAGCATCGACGCAAGGCGCGCATCGGGCTGGCCTGGGTCGAGCGGCAGATAGGCTGCACCCGCCTTCAGGATACCAAGGATCGCGACGATGCTCTCGATCGTGGCGGGCGACAGGATCGCGAACACCTGTTCGGGTCCGGCCCCGGTGCGCAGCAGCATGTCCGCAAAATGACTCGCATGCCGGTCAAGCTCGGCGTAGGTCAGCACCCGCTCGCCCTCGACCAGAGCGACCGTCTCAGGCGTCACCCCGGCCTGGGCTTCAAACAGCTTGGCCAGGTCGGGGAATGTCATGGCCAACGGGACGTTGCCGTGGCCAGCGTGATCGGTCGCGGCACCCGACGCCGACAGGCTATCGGCGGGTTGACCGCTCGAACCGGGGCGGTCCATATATGGCTGGTCTGGGCGCTCCCTGGTCATCGTCCCCTACGAATCTTGGGACAGGATGGCCGGCGTTCCTTTCAGCCCGAATCCTTCAGTTCGTCCCCACACACCGGGAGTGAAACCATAGCCGGGCAGACTGCGGTTGACCATCGGGGAAATGGAGTCAGGTACTCGATCGCGGCCCCGGCCCGGCCGATCACACGCGTGCCGCCGCCATCGGAGTTCGGGCGACCTGAGCTTCGAACAGCGCCGCGAGAGTCGATGCCGCTTCTGAAATCGACCAAACCTGCCCGCCAGGCCGTGGATTGCCCATGGTTCATGGTCATCCGCTGCTCTTGGGAAAGGCAAAGCGACCCATCCCCTCCGGGAGGGGCGCAACGCCCATGGGTATTCCGTAAATCGCACCCAAGCGGTCAGGGGCCAGCAGTTCGTCCGGCGTCGCATCGGCGACGAGACGCCCCTGACGCAGCGCGATGATCCGGTCACAGAAGCACGCCGCCATATTGATCTCGTGGATCACGACCACGCTCGCAACACGATGCGTCTCGCTGAGCTGCCTGAGCAGGCCGAGGACCTCGATCTGATGACCAACGTCCAGCCCCGCGATCGGCTCATCGAGCAGCAGCAGTTGCGCTTCCTGCGCGACGAGCATGGCCAACCAGGCGCGTTGGCGTTCGCCGCCTGAGAGAGTTTCCAGGAAGCGATCGGCTAGGCCAACCATCCCTGTGAGATGCAGCGCTTCTTCTACCTTCACGGCATCTCCCTCACCGAAGCGACGAAAAGCGCCGTGCCAAGGATAGCGCCCAAACGCGACAAGCTCGCGGACCGTCAGCCGTGTCGTAATTGGCACATGTTGCGGCAGATAGCCGACAGCGCGAGCGAAGGCGCGATCCGGCCAGTCGGCGACATCGCGCCCATCATAGCGGATCGTTCCTCCGCTCGGCGGTTGCTGGCGGGCGAGAAGCCGAAGCAGGGTGGATTTTCCGGAGCCGTTCTGGCCGATGATGCCGGTCACACCCTGCCCGCCGATATCGAGCGTCAAGGGGCGTAAGAGTGTCTTGCCTCCCACCGCGAATTGCAGGTCAGCAAGGGCCATTCCGGTCGTCGTTCCGTTCATCAACCGCGCCCCCTTCTGTTCAATAGCAGCATCAACGCTGGCGCCCCCAACAGCGCGGCCACAAGCCCGGTCGGCAATTGCAGCGGGAAGCTGACAGTCCGCGCCAGCCAGTCCGCCCCGATCATGATCGCGGCACCCGTTCCCGCCGCCGCGAAGAGCACCGATCGCAGCTTTCGCAGGCCCAGGGTCATGACAATATGCGGGGCTACCAATCCGATGAAGGTGACAGGCCCGAGGATCGGCATGGCGGCCGCGCTCGCCAGTGCGGCCAGCAGCAACAGCGAGAGTCGTGCCCGTGGCAAATTCACGCCAAGCCCCCGAGCCGCCTCCGGCCCCAGAGGAAGAAGCTCCAACCAGCGGCGCAGGACAAGCGCCGCGATCAGCGCCGCCGACGCAGCCAACATCGTCAGCACCGCAGCCTCGAGCGAGACGCCGGCGACCGAGCCCGACATCCAGCCCAGAAGGCGCATCGCGCGCGGATCACCGACGGCCGTCAGGACGCCAACCAGCGCGTCGGCGAGCGCGCTGACCGCGATGCCCGCAAGCAACATATGGTCTGGCGCAAAGCCGCTGCGCCGGCCGAGAGACAGGATCAGCAGCAGCACAACCATGCCGCCACAGACGGCTGTCACGGCATCACCCACCACGCCGATCTCACCGAAGAGCAGCAAGCTCAGCGCCACAGCCAGCAACGCGCCCGCTGAAACACCGAGCACCTCGGGGCTGGCCAGTTCGTTGCGAGTCAGGCGCTGTAGTACGACGCCGGACAAAGCCAGCAAGGTCCCGGCTGCGCCGCTCGCCAGGATCCGCGGAAGCCGCCAGACAGCGACCGCGCCCCACGCGCCAAAGGGTAGCGACCAGTCGCCGGTTGGCCCCCGGCCGACGAGCAAGGCGATGACGACGAGGAGTCCTAGTCCCATCAGAACGAGAGGCGTCCGAGTTGTGGGAGGATCACCCCAATTGGACGGCGTAACGATGGTGGGTGGCGCCGAGGGCTTCATCCGACGAATGAGCAGAAGAAGCAAAGGCGAGCCGAGGACGGCCGTGACAGCTCCGGTCGGCAGGAACTCCGAAAGCTGGCCGGCAAAAAGCTGGACGGCCGCGTCGATGATAAGCAGCATCAATGCGCCGAGCAGGATCGACCAGCCCAGTTGTGCGCCGAGCCGACGTGCGCCCGCCAGCCGCGCAAGGGCCGGCGCGACAAGTCCGACGAAACCGATCACGCCGACCGTGCTCACGACGAACGCGGTCATGGTCGAGGCGATAGCGATCGCGACGAAACGCAGCCACGCGACGGATAGGCCAAGTCCCCGAGCACCTTCATCGCCCAATTGCAGAACGGCCAGGGAGCGCAGGAACGGGAGCAAGGCTAGCGAGGCCACCCCCAAGCGCAGCGCCAAGCCCGCGAACGGCGACCAGCTTTGTTGGTTCAGAGATCCGCTGCCCCAGAGGAATACCGCGGTCATTTGCCGAGCCTCGACAAGACTCAACAAAGCGGCCAAAGCGCCGCAGAACAAACCGACGATCAGGCCGGCGATCACCGTCGCGACTGGTTCGAAACCGCGGCGCCGAACGAGCAGGAAAACCAGACCCGTGGTGATCGCGCTGCCCGTGATGGCGACAAGATCCCGGCCAAAACCGAGAAGTCCTGGCGCCGCGACCGTGGCGATCGCCAACGCCACCCGCGCGCCAGCCTCGACACCGAGCGTCGTCGGCGAAGCGAGGGGATTACGCAACACGAACTGCATGATGGCGCCGGCCCCCGCCAGTCCGGCCCCGCAAAGCGCCGCCATGGCCAGCCGGGGCAGCGTCGCATAGATGAAGACCATCTTGCCGGGGTCGTATCCTTCTGCGCTCGCGGGCATTCGCAGGATCGCAGTCAGTGGTTCATGGACGACCGCGATCGCCAGCCCGCCGGCGATCGACGCGAGGATGAGGGTCAGCAGGGCCGGGCCGAATTTCTCCTTTGCGTCCGTCACCCCGCGACGCGCTCCAACTCGGTCGTGAGCAGGCGCGCGAATCGCAGGGCGGCCGGCAGCGCGCCGAACATGAGCACCGGCGGTAATATCGACATATGGCCCGCCTTGACGAACGGCAGCTCACGCCAGAGAGGGCTCTGGGCGAGTGTCGGCAACGCATCCGGCGGAACGGGCTGGAACGCGACGAGGCGCACGTCCTTGTCGGTTGCGAGACCTTCTATCCCCGTCGTCGCAAAACCCCAGGCATTTGTGGACTTGGTCCAGGCGTTCTGGAGTCCCAGTGTATCGAGGACATTCTGGTAGAGGCCGACACCGCCATAAGCGCGCACATGCCGTGCATCGAGAAAGCTCACGAGGAGAACCGGCGGCAGGCGCAAACGCGCCAGACGCGCGCGGCAAGCGGCTAACTGCGCGTCGGTGTATGCGATGAGAGCTTCCGCTTGCCTTTCGGCTCCGACCACCGCCCCCAGTTCACGGGTCAATCTGCGAGGGCGCTCGAGCGGCGACGATGTCGGCTCAAAGACGGTGAATCGGCGAACCGGCGCGATGCGGGCGAGCGCAGGCTCCTGATCTTGCGAAAAGGGCGACGTCAGGATGAGATCCGAGTGCAGAGCGGCCAGAAGCTCGAAATTGACCTCTTGCTGGACGCCGATGTCGGCCGTGCCGGCCGGCAGGCGTGGCTCGACCACGAATCGGTTCCAGTCGCTCGCCGCCACCAGCGCGATCGGCGGTTCTCCAAGCGCGAAAAGAGTCTCGGCGATGGCCCAATCCAACACGGCGACGCGCCGAGCCACGGGTGATGCGCCAAGCCATCCCGGCAGCAACGTCGAGCAGGCGATTGCTCCGACCAGAGTCCGCCGTGTTGGAAACAACTTGGATTTGCCCCCATGTATTCCAGCTGCTAACTACTAATGAGGGTTCGGTCGAGAAACAAGAATCTATCCGGGATACTTCATCGGGCAGGATGGCACGGCGACAATGGCGATCGTCCAAGCTGAAATCGCATTTCTGGCACCCTGCAGGCGCCGTCCGATCGTTCACGAGAATCCCTCCCCCGACGATTTTCTGCCGCTCCAGCAGCATCGGGTGTCGATTACGGCCCTACGCGATGAGCGCGACCTGTTCGAGCTCGACCGCCATGGGATCGAGATTGTCCGCACTCCGGGCGTAAAGCTCGAACCGTCCCCCGAGCCTGACTGGACCGGGTATCTCCGATCTCTCGGAGATGTCATCCGCGACGTGACCGGTGCAAGCAAGGTCGTCGCCTTGGGAAACGGCGTCGTGCGCCGCAGCGAGCGGGCGTCGGGGCATCGTCGCGACGGAACCACAGTGCCTGGCCGCCTTGCCCACAGCGATTTTAGTCGTGCGGTCGCCGGTTCGCGCTTCTGGGTCGAGAAGACGCTACCAGCCGAGGAGGCCCGCCGGAGGCTGAATGGTCGCTATGCCATCTACACCGTCTGGCGATGCTTGACCGAGCCCCCGCAGGATATTCCGCTGGCCTTCTGCGATCTTGACACCGTCGATCCAGACAGCGTCATCGGCTGCGACGAGATCACTCGCACGGCCGAGGGCGGGCAGACGCGATTCGAGTTCAGCGTGTATCGCCGCGATGCTCGGCAGCGATGGTTCTACTTTCCCGATCTGCGCACCGACGACCTGCTGATCTTTACTGGCTATGATTCGGACCCTACGCGCCCGCAGGGTGTCCCGCATGCCGCCTTCACCGATCCGACGTGCCCGGCGCATGCTGCGCCGAGGGAGAGTGCCGACGCGCGCCTGATCGCGTTCTTCGATTGAACTCGCCTTGCCGCTCAGAGCGCGAGCGTCACGATCAGCCGCTTGTAGTTGGCAGAGAAATTGGACGCGAGCCGCTCGGGCGGTTCGCAAACCCTTATAGAGCTGAAGCGCGTCAGAATCTCCCGCCAAAGCAGCCGCAGCTCCATGTCGGCCACGCGCCTGCCAAGGCAGCGATGGACGCCCGAACCAAAGCCGGCATGACGTTGAGCGTTGGGCCGGTCGACACGGAAAGCCTCGCCGTCCTCGAACACCGCCTCGTCGCGGTTCGCCGACCAGTACCAGAGTACGACCTTGTCCCCCTTTCGGATCGACTTGCCGCCAAGATCGGTATCGCGTGTCGCCGTTCGCCGCATATGGATGATCGGAGACTGCCAGCGGACGATCTCTGCCGCCGCATTGGGGATGAGTGATGGCTCGGCGCGCAGTTGCCGCCAAGCCTGCGGGAAACGGTCAAACGCGACGACGCCGCCCGAAAGCGCACCACGCGCAGCTTCGTTGGCCCCAGCAATCATGGTTACGGTGCCGATCAGATGCTTGGGATCCTGCGGCATGGCGCAGGTGGCTGGTGCATTGGCGAGCGCGGAGATGATGTCATGCCCGCACCCGCCTGTGCGGGCGCGCCACATCTCCATGATGCGCGCGAGATAAACATCGAGGATCGCCGCCCGCTGATCCCAGCTCTCGACGAGAGCGCCGGTTTCCGGGCCTGTCACCAACACTTCAGCCCAATAGGGCAGCAGGTGGCGCTCATCGCGTGGAAAGTCGAACAGCGCGGCCACCATCCGCGTGGTCAACTCGACCGAAACCCGCTCCACCCAATCGAAGGGTTTGCCCACGGGGAGCGCATCGAGGATCAGACCAATCTCGCGCCGGATTTCGTCTTCCAGCTTGCTGACGCGCCGAATGCCCAGCGCCGGCGCTACGGCGGCTCGCTCGGCAGTATGCCCAGGCGGATCGACGGTGGCGAAGGCTGGCGCGTCGAACTCGGGCGGAACGTCGTTGATGATGACGTTGCCTGCTGAGGAGAAGTCCTCAAAATTCTTTTCCACCGCAATGAGATCAGCGTACCGCGTGACCGACCAGTAAGGGCCGTAAGCACTGTCAGGGCACCAATGGACCGGATCGTCTCGCCTCAGGCGCGCAAAATAAGGTCCGACTGTCTCTCTCTGAAAGCGTTCTCCCAAGCTGACGTCGATCTGTCCGAGAGGCAAGCGATCGGCCTCGCGCGTTGCCTGCGCTAATGGGGAATCCGCATCATGGGTCATGGCGCCGCGGTCGCCGTATCCCAGCACAGGCGGCAATTGACGACCGTACCCAGCACACCGCCTTGCATGCGCACCGGGCGATCAGGATCGAGCGTGAAGTTCGGGATTCTGGCCAGCCATTCTTCCAGCATGATTGCCATTTCCGCTTCGGCCAATTGCGCACCGGGGCAACGGTGAACGCCGTTACCGTATGCGGAATGCGGGGCGGTAGACCGATCCAGGTCCACGCGCAAAGGATCGGGAAAAATCGTGGGATCGAGGCCGTGCAATGGCGGCATCACGACCATGTCTCCTGCCTTCAGGGTCACGCCGTCCAAGAGCTGGTCGGCGCGCACCAGTCGCGCCTTGGTCATGATGGCGAAGCGCCGTGTCATCTCGCGCACCGCCGCCGGCAACAATCCCGGATCGGCGACGAGTCTGCGGCGCAGCGCGTCTTCACGGGCGAGATACCTCATCATCATCGCAAAAAGAGACACGACGGTGTCCAGGCCGCCGGTCAACAGAGCGGTCGCCACGTCCACGGCCTCGTCATCATCAATCGGCCGGCCGTCAATACTACCGGCCAGAAGCACGCTGATGACGTCGTCTCCCGGCGTGGCTCGCCGCTCCACGATCAGCGCCCGCAGGAAGGTCGCGAAACGATCCATCACAGGCTCGGAAAGATCGGTCCCTTCATCCGCAAGCAGATGAGCGGCATAACCCGGCAATGTCGCCATGCGATCAGTCTCGATTCCCGCCAGCCCCGCGAACAGCGCCAAGGGAAGCGCCGCGGCATAATCCGCGACGACGTCGCACGCTCCTTGAGAACGGATGGCGTCGGCGGCGCGAGAGGCCAGCGCGCGCACGATCGGTATGGAGCGGCGCACAGTGCGGCTAGACAACAGGCTGGTTAGAATGCGCCGATAGGGCTGGTGTTCAGGGGGGTCGAGGGTTGTGGGGCGTAGCGGATATAACTCGCCCCATTTGCGGGGAACGAGCGTGATCCGGGAGGAGAAGTGCTGGTGGTCGGCATAGACGTGGGCAATGTCCGCTCCCCCCAGCACGACCCAGTGTCCGCCATTGCGCGGCGTCCAGATGATTCGCGCCGGGGCGCTGTCGGCCACCTCCAGCCAGGCCTGGAGAAAATCGTCACTCGATCCCGGCAGGCGATAGATGTCGAGATCCACCACCCGGTCCGCCGGCACATGGGCAGGCCTCGCCACGGCGGCATGTTCCACGGACGGGTCGATCCGATCCTCGATCACGCAGAGCAACCCCAATCTCGCGACACCGCTGCTGAATTCGATTTTCCTTTTTGAATATTCAAGCTTACTGTTCCTCGGGGTGCTGAAAAGCCGGGTCAGACGACTATGTTTCAGGAGGCGCGACGCGCGCAAGCTCAATCCGTTCGCCAACGCTTGGTCGCGCATATCGCGGCCGGCGGGACCACGGATTTCGCGCCGACGGTCCTGCGTCTACCCGCGCATTGTTACACCGATCCGACGCGCTGGGCAGCCGAGCGGCGGACCTTGTTTGAGGGATTGCCGCTTATCGCCTGTCTTGCGCAGGACATCCCGCTCCCCGGCGACCGGACAGTGTTCGAGGTCGCAGGCCATGCGGTTTTGATCCTGCGGGATGACAACGGGCAGATCCGCGCCTTTCGTAATCGTTGCGCGCATCGCGCCGCGCAGCTTGTGAGTTCCGGGGACGGTCCAGGCGTGAGACGCGGCCGGCGTATCGTCTGCCCGTTCCACGGCTGGAGCTATGATCTGTCCGGCCGCCTGGCGAACGTCCCCGGTCGAGCAGGTTTTGACCCGCAGACGCTCGAAAATTGCCGGCTGTCACCTGTCGCCGCAGCAGAGAAAGATGGTGCCGTCTTTGTGCGATTGCGGGGTGACGAGCCGCTCGACCTGCCGGGGCATCTACGCGGCTTTGCGCCGGTCCTGGCGACGCTCGAGCTGGCCGGAATGGTGCCGGTCCAGACCAGCCGCCTGGACGCACGAACCAACTGGAAGATCGCAATCGATACGTATGCGGAGAGCTATCATTTTGGCGTGCTCCATGCCCGCTCCATCGGCGATGCCTACATCTCGGATGTGGCCGCATTCGACGATCATGGCGCGCACTGGGTGCTAACCTTTGCAGAGCGTGCGCTCGCCGATCTGGTCGGCACGCCCGAGCAGGCGTGGCCAGAAGCGCGGCATACGGGAACCTACTTCATCTTCCCCAATACCGTTCTGGTCGCCGGTGACATCGGATCTGCCGAGCGTTTCGTACGCATGTTCCGCATTTTTCCTGGCGAGACGCCGGGCAAAATGGTCTGTCTGTTCTCGGTCCACATCGCGGGTCTTTCGGTTGAAAGCTATCAAGCCAAATTCGGGACTATCGATGACAGCAAGAGCGACGTGACGCTGGAGGACTATGATGTCGCTGAAGGCATCTGGTCCAATCTGGCGGTCGAGGGAGAAAAGCCCGATCTGATCGTGGGGCGCAATGAGCCGGCCGTGCAGGCCTTTCACCGTGCCGTCCTGGACGCGGTCGGCTTGCCGGTCTGAAACGCGGCGCTAGGGTATTCATCAGCTTGGAGAAAGGAGCGCATCACAGATGACTAATCCCTTCGACGATGAGGAAGGCGAGTTCCTCGTCCTGGTCAACGATGAAGGCCAACACTCGCTTTGGCCCGCCCAGTTTGACGTGCCTGCCGGATGGCGGACGATTGGGCCGCGGGGCAAGCGTCAAACGTGCATGGCGTGGATCGACGAGAACTGGACCGACATGCGTCCGCTCAGTCTGGCGCGCGAGATGGACGCATTCGCGAAGTCGCGCGCGAGCTAGCTGTTTGGTCCCGGCATTTGCTGGAGCGGATTGAAGATGAACGGTTCGGGCAGTGAGGTCCATTCCTTGCAGATGAACTCGTAGGGTGTGATACCAACGGCCCTAAGGATTGACTGTTGCCCAAGTGCGGCTTGTGATTGAGGCGATGGGATCTGGATTGTTTGCGAAGAAGTTCCAGGCTTCGCAGGTTGTGGCGACGATAACGTCGTCGTCGTCGTCGAAGACGGTGATGGCGAGCTTGTTGGCGCGCAGGTACTCCCAGACGTTTTCAATCGGATTGAGCTCGGGCGCATAGGGCGGCAGCTGCAACAGAGTGACGTTGTCCGGAGTTCGGAGGGTGCCGGCGCCGTGATAGCCGGCGCCGTCGAGGACAAGAACGGCATGTGCGCCGGGTGCAACCTTGCGGCTGATTGCCGCCAGATGCAGCGGTGTCATTCGGCCTGCAATATTGACCCTCTAAGCCGGGGGATCGGCGTCCAAA
>CAZOOO010000100.1:0-10802 GCA_964581435.1 uncultured Hyphomicrobiales bacterium
CAGCCATGTCGAACAGGTGCTTGCTCCAGCCGTAGAGATTCATCGGCCGGAGCGCCCGCAGCGCGGCCAACGATTGATCGTCGCGAAAGCCCTGCCGGCCGTCGCCGTAGGTCGATGCCGACGAGGCATAGATGAAAGGCGTCGCGGTTTCGGCACACCAGTCGAGCAACCGCAGCGACAGCCGGAAATTGGTCTCGATGACGAGATCCCCGTCGGTCGCGGTGGTCTCGGAAATCGCGCCGAGATGAACGACGGCGTCGAGACGGCGGCCATCGAGCCAACCCATCAGCTCCGCGGGTGGAACGATATCCGCAAGCCGCCGCTTGGCGAGGTTGCGCCATTTGCCGTCGTGCCCCAACACATCGCACACCGCAACATCGCCGCGCCCGGCGTCGTTCAACGCGGCCACGAGATTCGATCCGATAAAACCGGCGCCCCCGGTCACCAGCAGCATGATGTCCCCGTCATGGATGTACGACTCAAGGTTTGCCCCACTCCGGCCCGCGAGGCAACTTGGTCCCCGCCGCGAAAAGCTGAACCTCAAAACGTCCGCGAGATAGCTTTACCTCGGCGGAAGGAGCGGATACCGAGAGCGGTTCGATCAGGTTACGTCCGTCAAGACATGAAAACAGATTCACGACATGAGTCGCAAGTTGCCGTCGACCCGGGCGATACCCGGCCCATTCTGATCGTTCCCTACATGTGGATCGGCGATTTCGTGCGCGGCCACACGGTGGTGCGGGTTCTCAAGCAGCGCTGGCCGAATCGGCCGGTGGACCTGCTGGTGACAACCCTCTGCGCGCCGCTGGTCGATTATATGCCGGGCGTGCGCGCCGGCGTGGTCTGGGACCTGCCCCGAAGCCGGCTCGCGCTGACGCAACAGCGGCGTCTCGCCCGGCAGTTGCGCGCGCGGGGGTATGGTACGGCCCTCGTCATGCCGCGGACCTGGAAATCGGCGATCGCGCCCGCGCTGGCCGGCATCCCGGAACGGGTAGGCTTCGTCGGCGAAGCGCGATTCGGGCTGCTCAACCGCTGGCGCTGGGGTGAAAGAGCGCTGCCGCGCATGATCGACAGGAAAGCGTCCCTGGCGCTTCCCGACGGCGCGACGCGGCCGCCTGAATGGCCCGCGCCGCAGCTTCAGGTATCCGGCGACGATGTCACCGGCTGGCGGCAGGCGCAGGGACTGGGCACGGGACCGGCGGTGGCGCTGGCGCCCGGGGCGGTCGGCTCCAGCAAGCGCTGGACTTATTATGCCGAGACCGCCCGGATGCTGGCCGAGCGTGGAATCGACGTCTGGGTGGTCGGCGGCCCCAACGAAAAGGCGATGGCGGCCGACATCGTGGCAACCGGGGGGACGGCGGTCCGGGATCTGACGGGTCACGACCTGCGAAACGGCATTCTGGCGATGGCGGCGGCTGCGCTCGCGATTTCGAACGACTCCGGCCTGCTGCATGTCGCGGCCGCGCTCGGAACGCCCACAATGGGGATTTTCGGTCCGACCAGTCCCTATCACTGGGCGCCCTTGAACGGACTCGCAGCCACGATCCAGGCCAAAACGCCTCTTCCCTGCCAGCCGTGCCATCGTCCGGTCTGCACCCAGAACGACCATCGCTGCATGAGGGACATCCCGGCAGCCGAGGTGGTCGCGATCGCGGAACAGGTGCTTGCGGCAGTCGGTACCCGCGCCGTGCCTTGATACGACCATGCTTGCGCGGGCATGACGCGCTCAGTACCACTGACACGGGCGGGATGAGGATAAAGTGTGTAGCGGTTTTCCGCCCGCATCCCGCTCTAAATATCGGAATCGATCACGGCGACAAAGGTGCGTCTTGAGCCACAACCAGATCGCAAATCATTTTCAGCAATCGCTCGCGGCCCTTGAGCGCGCGACCCATAACGCGGCGCTGCTCGCGGTGACGAGCGATATTGCTCTTGCGATTATCAGGGCGCTTCGTTCAGGAAACAAGGTGCTCCTGATCGGCAACGGCGGCAGCGCCGCCGACGCCCAGCACATCGCCTCGGAAATCGTCGGGCGCTACCGGAAGGAACGGCCCGGCTACGCCGCCATCGCGCTGACCACCGACACCTCCGCCCTCACCGCCATTGCCAACGATTACGGCTTCGAGCAGATTTTCGCCCGGCAGATCGAAAGCCTCGGCCGGCCTGGCGACGTACTGCTGGCGCTGTCCACCTCGGGACGGTCGCCGAACATCCTAGCTGCGCTGGTAGCCGCGCGTCGGCGCGGTTTGGTCACGGTCGGTTTCACCGGTCTTAAAGGCACGAGCCTGCGGGAGGTTTGCGACCATCTGTTCATTGCACCGAGCGACGACACGCCTGTCATCCAGCAGATCCACATGACTGCGGCTCATGCGATCTGCGATACCGTCGAGCACGCTCTGGCGGACGGAGACGGCGACAGGTGAGCCGCGCCGGTATCGTTCCGACTTCCGGGCCGGCGGCGTTCCTGGATCGCGACGGCGTCGTCAATCACGACGACTGCTACATCGGCACCCGTGACCGCATCCGCTGGATGCCCGGCGTCGCCGACGCAATTCGGCGACTGAACGAGGCTGGATATTTCGTTTTCATCTTCACCAATCAATCGGGCATCGCGCGCGGCTTCTTCAGCGAGGACGACGTGCGCGATCTGCACCTGTGGATGCAGTCTCATCTGGCGTCGCAAGGCGCGCGGATCGACGACTTCAGATATTGTCCGCACCATCCCGGCGGCAGCGTCGCCGGATACCTGGACGATCACCTCTGGCGCAAACCGAAGCCCGGCATGATCCTCGACCTGATGCTGCACTGGCCGGTGCGGCGTCAGGGCAGTTTCGCCATCGGCGACCGCGACAGCGATATCCAGGCCGCGGCCGGCGCGGGAATTCCGGGCTTCCTGTTTCCGGGCGGCGACCTCGACATGTTCGTCGCGCAGGTGCTCGCCGGGATGTCGGGTATGATCACTCCCCGCACCTAAGCAAGCAACCTCTCCGCGGCATCGATCACCTGCCCCGCGGAAGGCGGACCGCTCTTGCCGCCGAGGACCGCCATGCGCCCGGTGCCGACCGGCCCCGTCAGGCCGGGATCGGTACTGACATAGATGCCGACCAGCGGCACCCGATAGGCCGCGGCGAGATGCATCAGTCCGGTATCGACGCCGATCACCAGCGCCGCGTTGCCGATCACCGGCGCGGTCAGGTCGAGGCTCTGGCGCGGCAGGACGCGACTGCCCGCGATTTCTCCCGACAGCCGCTCGGATAACAGGCGTTCAGCCTCGGTGCCCCACGGCAGCACGGCCTGCAATCCGTTCACCTGTAGCCAGCGACCGGTTTCGATCCAGTCCTCCACGCGCCACGTTTTCGAGCGCCGGGAGGTGCCGTGAAGCAATACGGCGTAGCGCCGATCATCCGTTCGCGCCGGAGGACCGAGACCATAATCGACATCCCCGGTCGGTTCATACCCGAGCGAGAGACCGGTGAGGATCCGGTTGCGCGTCACGGCATGAAGGTCGCGCCCCACCGCGTGTCCGACGTCGTAGAATCGCGCGGCCAACGGTTCGCGGATGCTGCGACCGTCATAGCCATGGCGTTCGCCGCGCGCGAGACGCGTCATGATCGCGGAGCGGATCAGGCCCTGGGTATCGATCACCTTGTCGAAGGCCCGCTCGCGCAGGTGCGCGCGGAAGCGGGCGATCTCCCGCCACGTCGCGCCGTCGGCGAGTCGCGAACGCCAGCGCCGCGTCGCGACAGGAATGATGTCGGCGACCGACGGATGCAGCCGCACCAGCGACGCGAACGATTCCTCGACCAGCCATGTCAACCGCAATTGCGGACATGCGCGCGAGGCATCGACGATCGCGGGCATCTGATGCACGACGTCACCGAGCGAGGATGTCTTGACGATGAGAATATCGGTCATCAACTACCGAAAGCCGCACAGGAGGACGGCCCTCGTTACAGTTTGGCAACCATAATGTCGATTCCCCGGCCCGAACGGCGGAAAATCGGGCCGATTACCGCCGTGCTAAGCGGCAACTCCACCGGTTTATGCGAGATTTCGGCGAACGCGGGCGGGCCCGCCTCGAACACTCGCTCGGAGGAGCAGACATGACCGTGCTCGTTACCGGTGGCGCCGGGTACATCGGCAGTCACATGGTGCTCGCGCTGGCCGAGGCCGGCGAGAATGCCGTCGTGATCGATAACCTGTCCACGGGATTTTCGTCGGCGTTGCCGGACGCCGTGCCGCTGTTCATCGGCGACGCCGGAGACGAAAATCTTGTCGAGAACGTCATCACCCAGCACGGCATCGAGAGCATCATTCACTTTGCGGGTTCCGTGGTGGTGCCCGAGTCGATGCGCGATCCGCTCGCCTACTACCGCAACAACACGATGACGACCCGCAGCCTGCTGAACGCCGCCGTCAGATGCGGCGTCAACCGCTTCATCTTCTCATCCACCGCCGCGGTCTACGGCAACCCCCACCGGATGCCGGTCCCGGAAGAGGCGCCGACCCGGCCGCTCTCTCCCTACGGGTCGTCGAAGCTGATGACGGAGATCATGTTGCACGATGTCGCCGCTGCGCATGGCATGAACTACGTCGTGCTGCGCTATTTCAATGTCGCGGGCGCCGATCCGCAAGCGCGGACCGGGCTGTCGACCGCGGGCGCCACGCATCTTCTGAAGATTGCCGTCGAAGCCGCGACCGGGCAGCGCGCCAAGATCGACGTGTTCGGCACCGACTATCCGACGCCGGACGGAAGCTGCATCCGCGACTTCATCCATGTCAGCGATCTGGCACAGGCCCATCGCGCCGCGCTGACCTACCTGCGAAACGGCGGGCGTTCGACGACGCTGAACTGCGGATACGGACGCGGCTACTCGGTCCTGGAAACGATCGAAGCCGTGCGCCGGGTCAGCGGCCGCAACTTCGCGGTTCATCATTCCGACCGCCGCCCCGGCGACATCATGACCATGATCGCCGACACCGGCCGGATTCGCGCGGCGCTCGACTGGACACCGCAATACGACGATCTCGCCACCATCACCGCGCATGCGCTGGCATGGGAGGAAAAGCTGGCGCGGCGGCAAGCCTCGGAGGCACTTGCGGTATCGGCCTGATAAACCGGATGAAACCCGGTTTTGGCTTGAAAAAGACCGCTATTGCGGGCATTCAGTCGGAGCTTTCGCAACACCCCTGACGCGCGGGCGACCGCCGATTCACGGCGTCAACGGAACGCGGATGACCGAACCTCCGAAGAAAATTACCGACGACCCGTATGGCGCGGCCATTCTCATCCGCCGCCTGGTCACGGAACAGGGCCTGGCCTATTGGCGGCGCTACCTCGCCGCCTTCGCGCTGATGGCCGTCTCCGCGGCGGCGACGGCAGCCTCCGCCTACCTGCTCGGCGAAGTCATCAATCAGGCGTACGTGGACCGCAACGTACACGGCATTTTCATGCTGTCGACCGTGGTGCTCGTCATCTTCGTGGCCAAGGGCGCGGCGACCTACGGGCATTCCGTGATCCTGTCCCAGATCAGCAATGCCATTCTCGCCAACAACCAGCGCCGCTTGTTCGCCAAGCTGATGAGCGAGAGCATCGGCTATTTCTCGCAACGACATTCATCGGAATTTCTCGCACGGCTCACGGCCGGCGCGACCTCGGTGACCCAGGTGCTCAGCCTACTGATCAACGCGGTGGGACGCGATCTGCTGTCGCTGATCGCACTCGTCACCGTGATGGTGATGCAGGATCCCTATATGTCGCTGTTCGGCGCGCTGGTGGCGCCGCCCGCGATGATCGTGCTGCGCAAACTGGTGAAGCGCATCAAGGGACTGGCGCACAGCCAGTTCCACGGCACCGCCGACATCATGGAGACGATGCAGGAGTCGCTGCAAGGCATCCGGACCGTCAAGGCGTTCACGCTGGAGCAGACCATGCGCGAGCGGATCGACGCCAGCATCGCCGCCGTCGAGCAGACCAACAACAAGATGGCGCGGGTTTCAAACCGCGCTAGCCCGCTGATGGAAACGCTCGGCGGTTTCGCCATCGCCGGCGGGCTGATGTATGGCGGCTATCGCGTCGTCGCCATGGGCGCGACGCCGGGCCAGTTCTTTTCCTTCCTCACCGCCTTTCTGCTGGCGTATGAGCCGGCCAAGCGGTTGGCTCGTCTCAACATCGAACTCAACAGCAGCCTGATCGGCGCCCGCAAGCTGCTCGAGATCGTGGACAGTCCCGCCAGCGAACCCGACGACAGCGACAAGCCGGCGCTGCAACTGACCGACGCCCGCGTCGAGCTGCGGGAGGTCACCTTCGCCTATCGCCCGGACGAGCCCGTGCTCAAGCGCATGAGCTTCATCGCGGAGCCCGGCAGGATGACGGCGCTGGTCGGCCCCTCGGGCGGCGGAAAATCCACCGTGCTGGCGCTGCTGCTGCGCCTGTATGAAGTCACCGGCGGCGACATCCTGATCGACGGCCAGTCCATCTCCCGCGTATCGCGAACGTCGCTGCGCCGGCAGACCGCCTATGTCGGCCAGGACGTCTACCTGTTCCGCGCCACCATCCGCGAGAACATCGCGTTCGGCCGCCCCGGCGCGAACCAGGACGAGATCGTCGCGGCGGCGAAAGCCGCCTGCGCCCACGACTTCATCATGGGCTTTCCGCTCGGCTACGACACCCCGGTGGGCGAGCACGGCACCCAGCTCTCCGGCGGACAGCGCCAGCGTATCGCCGTGGCGCGCGCGTTGATCAAGGATGCGCCGATCATCCTGCTCGACGAGGCCACTGCCGCGCTCGATTCGGAATCCGAAAAGCAGGTGCAGGAAGCGATCGGGCACCTCTGTCAAAACCGCACCACGATCGTGATCGCGCACCGCCTGCACACCATCATGCACGCCGACGCCATTCTCGTGGTCGAGAACGGCGAGATCGTCGAGCGCGGACGCCATGACGAGCTGCTGCGGAGCGGCGGACGCTATGCTTCGTTCTTCCGCCTGCAGCATCGTGAGACGGCGCCGCCGACGCTGGCCTCCTTGAGCGCGTCGGCTTAGGCTCATTACGCCTGTCCGCGATGACTTACTCGTCGCGCAAGCGCAGGCAAAGCGGAGAGCCCGCATGAGCGCATCGCCGTTCGTGATTCCACAGCCGCCCCAACCCGTCATCGCGGTCGCTGGCGAAGGCGGATTGTTTCCGGTACGCCGCATCTGGTGCGTCGGCCGCAACTATCTCGACCATATCCGCGAGTTGGGCAACGACGAGCGCGCGCCGCCATTCTTCTTCGCCAAACACGCCGACATGATCGCGGCCGATGGCGCGGCCATCCCCTATCCGCCGCTCACCCAGGATCTGCATCACGAGGTCGAGCTGATCGTCGCGATGAAAAGCGGCGGCTTGCGCATCCCGGCCGACACCGCGCTCGATCACGTCTACGGCTACGCGGTCGGCATCGACCTCACCCGGCGCGACCTGCAAAACGCCGCGCGCAAGAAGGAGCAGCCCTGGGAGATCGCGAAGTCCTTCGATCACGCCGCGCCCTGCGGCGCGCTGCAACCGGCAGCGAAGATCGGCCATCCGTCGAAGGGCCGTATCTGGCTCTCTGTCAACGGCAAGGAAGCTCAGTCCGGCGATCTCACGCAGATGATCTGGAACGTGCCGGAGATCATCGCGCAACTTTCGAAACAGGTCTCGCTTGAAGCCGGCGACATCATCATGACCGGTACGCCGGCCGGAGTCTCCGCCTTGCATCCGGGCGACCATATCGAATGCGGCTGCGACGGCGTCGGTACATTAAAGATAACGATCGGCCAGCCCGCGGCCTGAACGTCCTCGACTCGGCACGTCGGAAGATCGGCTATCCCTCGATCAGCTTCAGCCACTCGTCCTCGGAGATCACTTTCACGCCGAACTTCTCGGCATCCCTAAGCTTCGATCCGGCTCCGGGACCGGCCACAACAAGATCGGTCTTCTTCGACACCGAGCTGGACGTTTTTGCGCCCATGCGCTCGGCCGATGCCTTTGCTTCATCTCGCGTGAATTTTTCCAGCGAGCCGGTGAACACCACGGTCTTGCCTGCCACGGCCGAGTCGCTGCGAGCCTGCGCGACCGGCAGCACTTCGATTTCGTCAAGCAGATCGTTCAGCGCCTTGACGTTGCGCGGCTCGGCAAAGAACTCGACCACCGCGTCGGCCACGATATCGCCGATGCCTCCGATGTTGGTGAGATCGGCATAGGCCTCGGAATCATTGCCCGCTTCCGTCTGCGCCTCGGCGGCCTCCGTCATGGCGCTGCGGAAACTTTCGATACTACCATAGTGTCGCGCCAGCAGCTTGGCGTTGCCCTCGCCGACATGGCGGATGCCGAGCGCGAAGACCAGCCGGTTGAGTTCGATCCTGCGGCGTGCGTCGATCGCGGCGAGCAGGTTGCTCACCGACACATCGCCATAGCCGTCGCGATCACGCAGCTTGTTCTCCGCGCGCGCGTCGCGCTTACGCAACGTGAAGATATCGACCGGGTGCATGACAAGACCGTCGTCGTAAAACTCCTGAATCTGCTTTTCGCCGAGGCCGTCGATGTCGAAAGCAAGGCGCGAGACGAAATGCTTGAGCCGCTCCACCGCCTGCGCCGGGCAGATCAGCGCGCCGGTGCAGCGGCGCACCGCCTCGCCCTCCTCGCGCACGGCGTGGCTGCCGCAGATCGGACACCTGTCGGGAAACTCATAAGGCTTCGCGCCTTCCGGTCTCTTATCAAGAACGACGCTGACCACTTGCGGAATCACATCGCCGGCGCGCTGCACCACCACGGTATCGCCGACGCGAAGGTCAATACCGCCGCGGATCGGCTGGCCATCGTTGCCGACGCCTCTGATGTAATCCTCATTGTGCAGCGTGGCGTTCTGCACCACCACGCCCCCAACCGTCACCGGCGTGAGACGCGCTACCGGCGTGATCGCGCCGGTGCGGCCGACCTGAATGTCGATCTTCTCCAACACCGTGGTGGCCTGCTCGGCGGCGAACTTGTGCGCGATCGCCCAGCGCGGGCTTCGCGACACGAAGCCGAGGCGTTCCTGCCAGTCGAGCCGATCGACCTTGTAGACCACGCCGTCGATGTCGTAGTCGAGCGTGGCGCGCTGTTCGCCGATCTTGCGATAAAATGCCAGCACCTGGTCGACGCTGTGGCACAATTCGATCAGCGGATTGACGACGAAGCCCGCTTTGTCCAGCCACTTCAGCATGCCGTGTTGGGTATCGGCCGGGCGATCCGCGATCTCGCCCCAGGCATAGGCGAAGAATTTCAACGGCCGCGAGGCGGTAACCGCAACGTCCTTCTGCCGCAGCGAGCCGGCGGCCGAGTTGCGCGGATTGGCGAACACGGTATCGCCAGCCTCTTCCTGCTTTTTATTCAGCGCGAGAAAGTCCTCCTTCAGCATATATACTTCGCCGCGCAGTTCGCAGGCGGCGGGAATGTCGGAACCCCTCAAGGTGTGCGGTACATCCTTGATGGTGCGGACATTGGCGGTGACGTCCTCGCCGGTGAAGCCGTCGCCGCGGGTCGCCGCGCGCACCAGCTCGCCGCGCTCGTAGCGGAGCGATAGCGACAGCCCATCGATCTTTGGCTCGGCAACGACGGCGGGAAATTCATCCGCGCCGAGTTTCAGAAAGCGCCGGATGCGTTCGACGAACTCGACGACCTCAGCATCGCTGAAGGCGTTGCCGAGCGACAGCATCGGCACCGCGTGCCGCACTTTCGCGAAGCCGCGCGCGGGCGCGGCGCCGATAGTCTGCGTCGGCGAACCGGCGGTGACAAGCTCAGGAAACCGCGCCTCGATCGCTTCGAGCCGTTGCCGCAGCGCGTCGTAGGCGGCGTCGGAGACCGTCGGTGCATCCTGCTGATAGTAGCGCTGGTTATGCGTCTCGATCTCGAGCGCAAGCCGCTTGTGCTCAACCTTGGCCTGCGGCCTCGTGAGGGAATCGACGGACGAAGGCGTTTTGGGCTTTGCCGCCGCCACGAGCTTACCCCGCCGCTTTCAACAGCCGGTCCGCGGCGGCGCGGGCTTCAGCCGTGATCTCGGCGCCGGCGAGCATCCGCGCGATCTCCTCGCGGCGGTGATCCTCTGCCAAAGTCGCGACGCGGGTGGCGACGCGCTTGCCGCGATCCAGCGCATCTTTTGAGATGAGCAAATGTTGATCGGCCCGTACCGCGACCTGCGGCGCGTGCGTCACCGCCATCACCTGCACCTTGCGGGCGAGCCGCGCCAGCCGCGCGCCGATGGCGTCCGCCACTGCGCCGCCGACTCCGGTGTCGATTTCGTCGAACACCAGCGTCGGCGCCGAGCCTTTATCGGAAAGCACCACCTTCAGCGCCAGCAGGAAGCGCGACAGCTCGCCTCCCGATGCGACCTTCATCAGCGGCCCGGGCCGGGTGCCGGGATTGGTCTGTACCCAGAACTCGACGCGGTCGAAGCCTTGCGGTCCCGGCGACGACGGGTCGGACTCGATGTGCGTCGAAAATCTGGCGCGTTCGAGCTTCAACGGCGCAAGCTCGACGCTGACCGTCTTGTCGAGCTTGCCGGCAGCCTTGGCGCGCGCGGCAGAGAGTTTCGCCGCCGCCGCCGCATAGCATTTGTCGGCCTCGGCCGCCTCCTTTTCCAGAACGGTCAGTCGATCCGCGCCGGCGTCGATCACCGCGATGTCGGCGGCGTATTTCGCGGCAAGCGCGGCCAGGCCGTCGACCGGCGCCGCATATTTGCGCGACGCCGCGCGCAGCGCGAACAGCCGCTCCTCGATGCGCTCCAGTTCGGCCGGATCGAAAT
>CAZOOO010000101.1:0-10711 GCA_964581435.1 uncultured Hyphomicrobiales bacterium
CGATCGAGACGGTGAAGGTCGTGCGCGAACGCAGGCAGGCGCGGCTGGGACTGGAAGCCGCGGAATGACGGTGCTTGCATCCCCATCGCGCGGCACGTCGCTGTGGCAGCGCTGGCGCTTTCACCTGAGTGCGCTCGTGCTGATCGTGCCGATCGCCTTCGCGCCGACCTTCTTCGACGACAATGCGTTTTTCGACGGCAAGAAGGGGCTCGGCCAGCGCGAGATCGGCGAGATCGCGGTCGGGCCGTGGAGCGTGCGGCTCGCGGAGTTTCAACTGAAAGAGCCCGACGCGGAAGGCCGCGCCGGCTACGCCAAGGAGTTTGCGCTGGCGCTGTGCCCCGCTTGCGTCGACGAGGTGAAGGCCGCGTACCTGCGCGTGGGCAAGCCGCGCAACATCCGCACCGCGGGCGCGCTGTTCTCCGGCACGCCGTACCGGCAGACCGCCGAGATGCGCGTCCCGGAACGAACGACTGCCGATGATGAACTGTGGCTGACGCTGGAGGGCTGGGACGGCGCGCTGCATCAGGCGACGATTCCGATCCGCACCGCCTCGCCGGTGACGGCGGCCTGGCTCGAGAAAAGGGGGCGGCCATGACGGGGCTCACGAAAGGCGGGCTGACCGTCGCCGCCATCGGCGCGGTGTCCCTGTACTGCCCCTTAAAAGGACACAGTCAAAAAGACTGGCAAGAGGCATGCGCGTGGGGCCTCATGGTAGCTACTTGGTAGCTTTTGGCGATCAACGCTCCCTGGAAAATTCCGTTAAGTAGCTGAAATTGCTGGTACAGTTGGGTGGGCTCGAACCACCGACCTCCTGTTCCACAGACAGGCGCTCTAACCAACTGAGCTACAACTGCATCGTGCCCGCGCGCCCAAAGACGCAATGCGAACGAGGCGGAAACTAGGTGCAACGCTCCGCTTTGGCAAGGCCGCAACGATCCGTTATCGCGACGCCGCTTACACCGTTTTCAAGCGAAGCATGTCCTGGGCTTGACCTGCGGTAGCTGGGGGGGCGGGCAGGCGATCAGACCTGAGAATCTCACCTTCTCTTCTTGACACCCTCTTCTTGACGCCGCGCGCATTGCGACCGTCCATCCATCACGTCTTGCTCCCGCTCCCCTACCATTCGAGCGGGACGATGGCCTCGTAACGGCCCTGACAGGTCTTGTCGCTCTTGCCGCCCCAGTCGAAGCGGCCGGTATAGATGCTGTTGCACAGGATCGCGGCAACGGTGCTCTTGGGAAATGCAACTCGCCGCCGCGAAGGCCCAGCGTGCATCCCTCAAGCGCGGCTGATCCGATGCAACAGCCAGCCGGATCTCATTCCAGCCGACCGCTCAGATCGATCCTGGCCCAATACCGCGTGAAGCAGACCCAGCAATAGCGAGCGCCGATCGGCTGGCACAGTCCTTGCTGATTTGTCGGAGGTCGTCCCACGACCTCCGCCCCTTCGTCACCTTCTCAAGTTTCGGTGAGACTATGTCCAACGCTCAGGAGAACAAGTCCACACACGCGCAACGGCCGCGGTGCTTCGTGGACGATCCCTGCACGATCCTTACGTACTGTCGAAAGATAAGGCGCCGCTTTACGCGATCCGCCTCACTTCTCGCGTGCATTGACCTTCCGATCAAGGGAATGCGCCGATGATATCACAGTCGTCGTATTCGCGAACACTTCAGACGTCCGGATCCACCGCGCGTCGTCGATGCGGTCTTGGGGTTTTGCTCGGCGGTTGTGGCGCGCTCTTCGGTATAGGAGTCGCGTATGCCGACCCTCTTTCCTCGCCCAGCTTTTCTGGCTCGCTTGTGCCAAATCCTGACCCCTTTTCGGTCGATGCGGGTCTGCTTGGCTCGGTTTTCATCGGCGGCCAACTGATCGGAATCGGCGCACTCCAGACTCATCCAACCCGCGCCCAGGGCATCGGCAATAATGACGGGTTCGCGGATGTGAGCAGTGCTCAGATCGAGTTTCAAACGATCCATGGGCCATTGCAATTCTACGTTCAGGCGGGCGCGTATTCTTTGCCGTCCCTAGGCTGCTCCTATCTGCAAGCGACAAAGGCGACAGAGCAGCTATTCGGTCCAGTTTCTGTTGCTTATGCCAAGGGGGTGATCACTCCTGAGCTGTCCGTTGTAGCGGGCATCCTGCCGACTCTGGTGGGGGCTGAGTCGACCTTCACCTTCCAGAACGTCAACATCGAGCGCGGGCTGCTTTGGAATCAGGAGTTGGCGATCAGCCGCGGCGTCCAGATCAATTATGCGCACGGCCCGCTCAGCGCCGCGGTGTCGCTGAACGACGGGTTTTATTCGGGCAAATTGAACTGGCTTTCAGGCACGCTGACATATGCGATCGATTCGTCACATTCGATCAGCTTCGTGGGGGCGGGTAGCCTGTCGCGAAACGACAAATCCTCAATGGCGACGCCGCTAATGCAGAACAACAGTAGCATCTTCAACGTGATCTACACATATAGCAGCGGCCCGCTAACACTCACGCCATACTTACAATACAGCCACGTCGGTCGTGATGACCAACTCGGGATCGATCGCCCGGCCGACACCTATGCGGGCGCTCTTCTCGTCAAATATGCGCTGAACAAGGAGTGGTCCCTCGGCGCCCGCGCCGAATATCTAAAGACGACCGGCGGAACGTGTGGCGCCGACCCCGGCTGCACGCCGACGAATTTGCTCTACGGGGCAAATAGCGACGCCTGGTCGCTTACCGTCACTCCGACTTACGAGAAGGGCGTGTTCTTCGCGCGTGCGGAGTTGTCCTATGTAAAAGTTGGCAATCTCGAAGCCGGCTACGGCTTCGGCCGCGATCTCAACCAACGCGATCAGATCCGGGTATTGGTGGAGACCGGCATTCTCTTCTGACGGGCATCGGCGACGTCGATGTGAGCGTAGCCGACCGGGTAGGCGACGATGACCGCCTTCTCCTCGATGGAAAGAACCGTCGACCGCGCCTTTTCGGTCCCGTCTAACGGCCGGATGACCGCTCCCGCTACGTCGCGACAGTTTCCCGGTTGATCCCGTAGCGTCCGGGAGCAAACAGATTGCGGTGGCGCAACAATTCAGGTCAGACTTTGCGCTGTCGCAAAGACAGGGGGTTTAGGTTGCGGCAAGGGTACGCGAACCTCGAAATCGGGACACAGGAGCAATATGAATACGCCCCGGAAGGACATTCATAACTCCGATGTGCCGAAGCTTTGTCAGAGCTGTGAGGTCCGGCACAAGGGTATGTGCGGCGCGCTCAACGCCAACGAATTAGTGGATTTCGCCAAGTCCACGCGTGCCGTGAAGGTGTCCGCCGGCGACGTTCTCTTGCAGGAGCAGGGGGCGATCAGGTCCTATGCCAATGTCATGCGCGGCGTGCTCAAGCTGACCAAGACTATGGCCGATGGTCGCCAACAAATCGTCGGACTTCAATTCGCGCCCGATTTCGTCGGGCGGCTTCATCAGGACGAGAGCCATGTCCGCGTCGAAGCCTGTTCGGATGTCGAGGTTTGCAGCATAACCCGGAACGCGCTGCGGAAGATGCTCGAAAAAAATCCGGCCCTCGAAGCGAAACTGCTGCACCAGGCCCTGCGTGAGGTCGACCAGGGTCGTGAATGGATGCTGGCGCTTGGACGGAAGACGGCGCGCGAAAAGGTGGCCAGTTTTCTTATGATGATGGTTCGGCAGATCGATCCGTTTGCAGGGGGCAGCGCCGCTACGGCTTTCGATCTTCCGCTTACGCGCGCCGAAATTGGCGACTTTCTCGGCCTGACGATTGGAACCGTTTCGCGCGAGCTCACGCGGCTGCGGCGAGCCGGAGTGATTCGGATTTCCTCGCACCGCCACATCGACATCCTGAATCTCGAAGCGCTTCGCCACAGCGCCGGCTAAACGAAACGGTCATCGCGCGGGAGTTGGTTCTCAAAATCAGCTCACGCGTACGACAAATGACGTTGTCAGATGGCCATGTCGCCGGTCGTGGGCGGGCGTTGCGTAGATTGCGGAGACGCTGAGGGAACACCGGGCGCAACGGCGGTAAAAGCTCATATGCTCGGAGTATCGCCAAGCACGCACCAGCGGGGCGTTGCGACACCGCGCCATCTTTATCCCAACGCCAGCTCAGGGCACCTCCGCGCGCCCTGCATAGGTTTCTCTGGTATAGTTGGCCGCGCCGGCACCTTTTATTCGTCCCTTGGGTGCTGGAAATGGCCGTCAGGGTGCTGGCCAACGCCTTGGCGGTCTTTCCTTGCGTCAACGCCTGATACGTGCGTCGGTGATTAGAATACTGCGATACGAAGCGCTGATATTCGCCCGATCCGAACCCTCAGCGGGCGGCGTTGTAAACATCACGCAGGACGTTTGTTTCAAGCTCCAGATCCTCCAGCCGGTGCTTGACGACATCGCCGATGCTGATGATGCCGACCAGCGCTCCACCACGCATTACCGGCATGTGGCGGACCCGATGGTGTGTCATCAGCTTCATCACGTGATCTACGCTCTCGTCGGGAGACACGCTGGTCACGCCATATTGCATGACCTCCTTTACAAGCATCGACCCGGTCGCCTCGTCATAGCGAGAAAACGCATGAACGATCTCACGTTCGGAAATGAGGCCAAGGACGGCGTTCTCACTCATCACCACGAGGGCGCCGATGTTCTTTGTGCGGAGCCAGTCTGCCGCCCGCTTGATGCTGGCGTCGGGAGCTATCGTCGCGACGCTGCTGCCTTTCCGTCTCAAAATGCTTTCGATGGTCATTGTCTCCTCCCATGATGTTGGCCTAGCGTGGTGATTCAAAAGTTCGCTTCATTGCCCGTCGAGTCCATCAAGTGAACTTCCGAACCTGAACCACACTGGGATCATAAAGTTGCTAGTGTCCCTTTGATTCCGAAGTTCGCATCGAAGGTTGCGGCAAGGGTATGCGAACTCCGGAATCGGGACACTGGCCGCCTTTCTCGCGGATTACCGACAACGTCAGGCCGGAGTTTAACGCTTTTCCCGATGCGGACAGGATTGAAATTCCCGGGCGTCAGTCAATTGTGCGTCACTGCAAATTTAAGCGTGACATTGAACTCCGCCATCAATCAATCCGTCCGCCCTGGCGTCATCCCTCGTCCTGTAGACCCTGCGGGACGTCGTGCCGCGCCAGTCTGGGACGGGTATTGCCGCCCCGCAAGGCAGCCATGAAAGCGTTGCTGACCATGTGCGAGGATGTTAGCCTCACCATGCAGGCCAAGAGGTGAGCTTTGATGTCCGGTTACCCGCCTTTGATGATGAGGGCCGTCCTTGCTCGCTTCGTCTTCTTTTTCGTCGCATGGCTTGCCATCGCCAATTGGAAGGACGAGGATCTCGCCGTCGGTTTTGTGGCTTCCGCGCTTGCCCTGTGGATCAGTCTGTCGCTCGTGCCGCCCACCGCGGCCCGTCTGCGTCTTGTCCGGCTTGCCAGGCTGAGCCTTCGCTTTCTGGGCAACTCGATCATCGCCGGCGTGGACGTCGCCCGGCGCGCGCTCCTGCCGCGCCTCGATCTGCGTCCCGGATTCGTCGTCGTTCCGATGACCCTGCCGCCCGGCGGAACCCGCAACGCCTTTCTCGTCTATGAGAGCCTTCAGCCAGGGACCTCGCCCGTAGGCGTGGAGGGCGAAATGCTTCAGGTGCACTGCCTCGACATTTCGCAGCCGACAGAGGCAGCCGTCAAGGCGGATGAGGCGCTGTTCAAGGCGGCGGTCCGCCATGAATGACCTGCTTCTCGTGGCGGCAGGCTTGATCGTTTTCACGGTCGCCGTTGGACTGGCTCGTATTTCACGGGGGTCGGACGTGGAAGGGCTGATGGCGGTCCAGTTGCTCGGCACGGGCGGCATCGCGGCGCTATTGCTGATTGCTTATGCGACAAGCGTTCCCGGCGTGGAGGATGTCGCGCTGGGTCTCGCCTTGCTCGCGGCGTTCGCCACGGTTGCTCTGGTCAATCTGCTCGATGCCGAACACGGAGATGCCGAGGCGTGACCGCGCTTCTCGATCTCCTGAGCATCGTCGCCATCGTCGCCGGCACGTTTTTCTTTTTCGCCGGGACGATCGGCGTTCTGCGCTTTCCGGATTCGCTCTGCCGTCTGCACGCCCTGACCAAGGTCGACAATCTCGGCCTCGGGCTGGTCGTGCTTGGCCTGATCCCGCGTGCCGAAAGCACGCTTTCAGCGCTTAAGCTGGTCGTCATCTGGGCTTTGGTTTTGCTCTCGGGCGCCTCGACCGCGCAATTGATCGGCCGCGCGCTGAGGCGGGGCCGCAAATGAGCCTTCTCCCTGTTCTCGACATCTGTCTGGCGCTTCTGGTCGTCGCCGTCGCCGCCTGGACTATCGCGGCGCGAGACCTGTTCGCCTCGGTAATCGGCTATGTCGCTTACGGCCTGTTGCTCGCTTTCGTCTGGATTCGCCTCTATGCGCCGGACGTTGCCTTGACCGAGGCGGCCGTTGGCGGCGGGGTGACCGGCGTCCTGCTTATTACCGCGGGCAAAAGACTTGGAGGCTTCAAGAGGGTCGGGCAGGATGCGCAACCTGGATTCGCCCTCCGCCTTTTCGCCGGCGTGCTCGCCGCGCTTGTCGCCGGCGCCCTGTGCGCCGTCGTCCTGATGCTGCCCGATCCGCCGCCGTCGCTCGCACCGGAAGCCGTTGCCGCCACCCACGGCGCCGGCGCCGGCCTGGGCAACCCCATCACGGCGGTGTTGATGTCCTATCGTTCGTTCGACACCATGCTCGAGAAGATGGTTCTGATCCTGGCGGTGGTCGGGGTCTGGTCGGTGGCCGCCGACAACGCATGGGGCGGCGCGCCGGCGCCGTTTCGGGTATCCAAACCCGACGCTCCCATGGTCTTCCTCGCCCAGATGCTGGCGCCTGTCGGCGTGCTCATTGGGATTCATGTATTTTGGGTCGGAGCCGACGAGCCGGGCGGCGCCTTCCAGGGCGGCGCCCTGCTTGCGGCCATGTGGATGGTGACGATGATGGCGGGAGTGGCGCAGCCGCCCCGCGTCGACGCGAGGTGGCTCCGCCCGGCTCTGGTCGCCGGGCCTGCCGTCTTCCTCATCATCGGCCTCGCGGGCGGGGTTGTAGCGGGAAGCTTCTTCGCTTATCCGCCCGCTCTCGCCAAGCCGATCATTCTGTTCATCGAGGCGTTCATGGTGTTGTCCATTGCGGCGGCCCTGCCGATGCTCGTCGCCGGTTCACCGGGCGAGAAAGCTGATCGATGACGCCCTCGGTCATAGCGGGATTGGTCGGCGCGGCTCTGGTCGGTCTCGGGCTCTATGGCCTCGTTCTCCACCCGCATCCGCTGCGCAAATTGCTGGCCTTCAACCTGATCGGCAGCGGCGTTTTCCTCGTCTTCGGCATCGTGGCGCGGCGCGGCGCGGCTGCCGGCCTGCACTTCGACCCGGTCCCGCAGGCCATGATCATTACCGGAATTGTCGTCGCCTTCGCCGCCAGCGCGGTCGCGGTGGCGCTGATCCTGCGCCTTGCCGCGGCGGGCGGCCGCGTCACGCTGGACCCAGAGACCCCGACCTGGCCGGACGGCGGGGACACCAAGTGATGGCGGAACTGGGGACGACCACGCCCGGCGGCTACCTGCTCGTTCTCGCGATTCTGCTGCCGCTTGCCGGAATCATTCTCTCCTTCACGCTTGGCGGCCGCAGCGCCGAGCGCGTCGCTCTCTGCTCGACGCCGTTCGGGCTGGCGCTGGCCTGTGCTATCGCTCTCCATGTCGGTCGGGCAGGCAAGCCCATCGTCTATGTGATCGGCGCGCTGGAGCCGCCGCTCGGCATCGCTTTGCGCGCCGACGGCATATCGGCGGTCATGCTGATCGCCACGGCGGTCATCGTAACGGCGGCTGCATTCTACGCCCGCGCGAAATTCGCCACGCCTGACGGCGTCGGGGAAAGCCGAAGCTCGCTGATATTCTGGATCATGCTTCAGGCGATCTGGGCCGCGCTGACCATTATTTTCGTCGGCGGCGATCTCTTCAACCTTTATGTCGCGCTGGAGCTGCTCACCTTTGCCGCGGTGCCTCTCGTTTGCATTGACGGCCGCCCGGAGACGCTCGTCGCCGCGTTGCGCTATCTGCTCTTCGCCCTGTTCGGATCGGTCTGCTATCTGCTCGGCGTCGCGCTGCTCTACGGCGCGCACGGGACGCTGGACATTTCGCTTCTCGCCCAAAGGGTCCAGCCTACGCCGGTCGTCTGGACGGCGGCCGCCCTCATGACCGGCGGCCTGCTCGCCAAGACGGCTCTTTTTCCCCTGCACCTCTGGCTGCCGCCTGCCCATGCCAATGCGCCGGCGGCGGCAAGCGCGGTGCTTTCCAGCCTGGTCGTCAAAGGCTCGTTCTTTCTCACGCTGCGGCTGTGGTTCTATGTCCTTCCCGGCCTTTCCGCGGACCAGGCGGCCATGGTTATCGGTTGCCTCGGTTCAGTGGCGATTGTCACGGGCAGCGTCATGGCGCTGCGTCAAGCGCGGCTGAAACTGTTGATCGCCTATTCGACGGTGGCCCAGATCGGCTATCTCTTTCTGGTGTTCCCGCTGGCGACCGGCGCGCAGAGCTGGAGCGCGATGGGCTGGAGCGCCTGCTTCATGCAGGTTCTCGCCCACGCATTCGCGAAAGCCGCGATGTTTTTCTCCGCCGGCCTGCTCGCCGAATCGCTCGGCCATGACCAGGTCGCAAAGCTCGGCGGCGCGGCGCGGGTGCTGCCTCTGACCTTCCTGGCCATCGCTCTCAGTGGGTTGTCCCTGATGGGATTGCCGCCGAGCGGCGGCTTCAGCGCCAAATGGCTGATGCTGCAAGCGTCCATCATATCCGGTCAATGGTTCTGGACGCTTCCTGTCCTCGCCGGCGGCCTGCTTGCGGCCGGCTATGTCTACCGCATTCTCGCGCCCGCGTTGTCCGACGACCGGATCTCGTTGAAATCGTCGCCGAAGCGTGGCCACGAGGCGCTTGCGCTCGGTCTTGCGATGGTCGCTATCGCCCTCGGCTTCATGCCGCAGACTTTCTTTGACTTCCTTGAAATAGGCCGCCCGGCGGCGGCGCTGCCATGACCGATCTTCTTCCCATCCTGCTGGTTGCGAGCCTGGCTACGCCGCTGGCCTTCCTTGCCGCCTGCTTTGTCAAAGCCTGGCGACGTCAGGTCCTGGCTCTGCAATGGCTCGCCCCAATGCCCGGCCTCGCGGCCGGTCTGGCCGGCTTCACCGGCGCGCCGCTGACCCGCGACCTGCCTGTCTCGGGCTTCACCCTGCGCCTCGATCCGCCAAGCGCGCTGCTTCTCGCCGGCGCGGCCCTGCTTTGGATCGTCATCAGCGCCGCGCTTTGGCGCAACCGCCAGCCGGATAACCGCTGGGGCCTTTCCTGGCTTCTCACCATGACAGGCAACCTCGGCGTCTTTATCGCGGGCGATCTTGTCTCATTCTATCTTTTGTATGCGCTCGCCAGCATTCCAGCCTACGGCCTGTTCGCGTTTTCCGACGACGGCGAACGGAAACGCGCCGGCGCGATCTACATGGCCTTCACCATTCTCGGCGAGGCGCTTCTGCTGCTCGCCTTCGCGATGCTCGTCGCCGGCGAGCCGCACGGCAGCGCCCGCATCGCCGATGTCATGGCCGCCTTGCCGACTTCGCCGTGGCGGGATGCCGTTCTGGGGCTGATCATTGCCGGCTTCGGCATGAAAATAGGCATGGTTCCTTTCAATGGCTGGATGCCCCTGACCTACAGCGCGGCGCCGATCCCTGCCGCCGCCGTCCTGAGCGGCGCGGGCGTCAAGGCCGGCGTGATCGGGCTGCTGCGCTTCCTGCCGTTCGGTCTGCCGCTGGAAGGGTGGGGGGATGCCCTGGTGGCCGTGGGCTTTCTTTGCGCCTTTTACGGCGTCGCTTTCGGCCTGGTCCAGCAAAACACCAAGGTTGTGCTGGCGTATTCCAGCATCAGCCAGATGGGAGTCATCACGGCCGCGATCGGCATGGCGCTGGTGAAAGGACAGGCCGGCGCTTCGCTCGACATCGCGTTCTATGCCGCAAACCATCTGCTGGTCAAAGCCGCCTTGTTCCTGACGGTCGGCGTGCTGGCCGTGCGAGGTGGAAGGCTTTCGCGTCCGATGTTTATTCTTGCCGTCCTGCTTGCCCTGAGCCTTGCCGGCCTGGCGTTGACAGGCGGCGCTCTGGCCAAGATTGCGACAAAGACGCAATTCGCCGGCGGGTCGGAGGCCGTACTCGCCACTTTGTCTTCAATCGGCACGGCGCTGTTGATGACGCATTTCCTGATCTGCCTTGCAACCTCGCCGCCCGGCGCCGCCCAGGAATGCCCGGCGGGTCTCGTCCCCTTCTGGCCCGCTGTCGCGCTTGGCGCGATCCTGCTGCCGTGGGCCTTCTATCCGGCGGTCGGCGATATCTCATATGTGTTTGAACCGGGCACCCTCGTCGACGGGCTCTGGCCCGTGGCGCTCGGCGCCGGTCTCGCCCTGGTGCTGCGGCGGTTCAACCGCTTCTTGCCCCGCGTGCCGGTCGGTGACAGCATTGTCCTCGGGGAGGCCGCGTTCCGCCGCCTGCCGGCTGTCGGCTCAGCCTTCCAAACGCTTGACGCCCGGCTCTGCCGATGGTCGGCGGCGTGCGTCTCATTGCTTCTGATTACTCTCGCTTTGCTGACGGCGGGTCTCTAGAGCGGGATGAGGAAAAGTGTGCAGCGGTTTTCCGCCCGCATCCCGCGTC
>CAZOOO010000102.1:0-10659 GCA_964581435.1 uncultured Hyphomicrobiales bacterium
TCGTCCATCAGCCGCGCGAGATCGGCGGCGAGCGTCAGCGTCGAGGCCGGGCCGCCGAGCACCAGCGGCGGCCGCGCCGGCTCGCCGGGCTTCAGCCGACGCGCCCATGCGTCGATCAACTGGGCGAGCGCGAGGCGGCGCGCCAGCCCGTCGAGCGCCGGCGGCAGTTCGAGCGTTTCCGGCGGCAGCGCGGCGGCCTGCGCGAAAACCAGCTCGTCCTCGTCGATTCCGCCGAGCGCGACGATGCGCGGCAGGATCACGGCGCCGGTATCCAGCACGTCGAGGAAGATGTCGCGCGCCATGCGGCCGGCGCGGCGGGTCGGCAGGTAGAGCGTCAGTTCGGCAAGCCGTTCGGGCTGCGCGCGCGGATGGAATCCGTCGATCAGCGCGCCGTCGACCAAGGCGGTGATGACGGTTTGCAGGAACGGCACTGACGTAGGGACGGTGCGGACGTGCATCAAGGATCCTGATTCGAGATCAGGCATATCATGACACGGGGAGGATAGCGTTTTCGAGCAAAGCGGAGACCGGCTTTAGGGCGGGCGTCAGGCGTCGAGGCCGGCGAGCAGCGCTTTCTCCGCCGCCGCGACGGCGTCGGGCGTTCCGACATGCATCCAGACGCCGTCGAGCCGCAGCCCGAACAGCCGGTTCCGCTCGCCCGCTTGGTCGAATATCGCCGTCAGCGGAAACTCGCCTGCCGGCGCGTCGTCGAACAGCGCGGGCGACAGGATGGCGGCGCCGGCATAGACGAACGGCACGACCTGGTTCTCTTTCCGCCTGCAAAGCGCCCCGTTGGGGAACATGGCGTAGTCGCCGCTGCCGCTGTAGCCGATGCTGCTCGCGGCCGGCGCCATCAGCAGCAGAATGTCCATGCGTGCCGGATCGAAGGCCTCGGCCAGCCGCGTCAGGTTGGGGCGCGCGCCGTCGATCCATATCGTGTCGGCATTGAGATGGAAGAACGGTGTCCCGCCCAGCAGCGGCAGGGCCTTCACCACCGCGCCGCCGGTGCCCAGCACCTGATCGCGCTCATCCGAGATGACGATCTTCGGCCGGTCGCGGTGCGCGACGTGATCGATGATCTGATCGGGCAGATAGCGCACATTGACCACCGCCTCGCTGACGCCCGCGTCCGCCAGCCTGTCCAGCACGTGATCGAGCAGCGGCTTGCCGGCGACGGGCACCATGGGCTTGGGCATCCGCTCGGTCAGCGGCCGCATCCGCAGGCCGAGGCCCGCGGCGAGCACCATGGCTTTGGTGGAAGTGATTGGCATGTTCTAGTCTGGCTCACGCAGGTTGTCGATTCAGCGAACTATAGCGGTTTCGAGCGAAGATCACGACCCGTTGCGAATCTCATCGATGACTTCGGCCATCCACGCCGGAGATGATGACGCAGCCATGACGTCGAGGAACTGCCGGATCGATGATCCGGGGCGGGATGCGGATCAGGCGTTTGCGGCGGCGCTGCTTTTCCGGCTTATCCTGTTCTTCCTGTCGTTCTGCTTCAGGAAATTGGCGCCGATCTGGTCGCCGTTGACCCAGGCCAGTTCGCAGCGGCGATAGGCGAGGCCCGTGGATGACAGCAGCAGGAAGAACTCCTTCAGATGCAGGCCTTCGATGGAGCCTTCGACGGTCAGCTTTGCGCCGATTTCCGATACGTCCTCGATGGTGCAGTTGCGGCGCCAGGTGCCGTCGATGCCCATCATGTGTGCGCTGTAGCCGCGCTCGAAGGTGACGCGCTCGCCCTTGCGGCGTTCCATGCCCATGATGTGCTCCGCCTTGGAAAGAAAACTGTACCGCGGTCCGAGGGATAGGTCCAAGGCTGACAAGCTACGACCGCGACTTCTAACAAGGCGTAAAATAAACGGTTCAACCCGCCGGCGGCGGAACGTGATTCCGATACCACGCTCGTGCCGCCGACAAGGCCGGGTGAGCCAGCGAGCGGGTGAGATAGCTCCAGATCCGGGGCTGATGGCGCAGATAGTGCGGTTTGCCGTCGCGCCGGTTCAGCCGCGCGAAAGTGCCGAGCAGCCGCGTGTTGCGCTGCGCCGACATGATGGCGTAAAGCTCGGCGAACCCGGCGGGGTCGAACCGCGCTTCCGATTCCAGCCGCGCCTTCACGTAGCGGGCGAACAGCGCAATCTCGAGCGATTCCGGCACGTCCACGCGCGCATCCTGCAGCAGCGAGACCAGATCATAGGCGGCGGGGCCGAGCACGGTGTCCTGAAAGTCTATGAGGCCGACTTTTCCGATACCCTGCCGCTGCTCCAGCCAGATCAGGTTGGGCGAGTGGAAATCACGCAGCACCCAGGTCTTACCGGAAGTCTTGTCGCAAGTCTTTTCGTAAGGTCCGGACGCGGCATTCGGCTTGGCCAGCAATGCGCGCCAGATCGCCGTGAACTCCGCGCGCAGGTCTTCGCCGGGTTCGATGCCGCGGTCGATCAGATACCAGTCCGGCATCAGGCCGACCTCGATCAGCATCGCCTCAATGTCGAACACGGGAATGGCGTAGGTCGTATCCGCCGTTACAGGAAGCGTGTCGGGCAGCGTCCGGCCATGCAGCGCGGCCAACAGGTCGGTCGCCGCCTCATAGCGCGCGACGATCGGCGCCGGCGGCGTGCCTTCGACAAAGCCGGCGCTGCCGAAATCCTCGGTGATCAGGAATCCCGATTCCAGATCGGCATGATGGATCTCCGGCGCGGAAAAGCCCTGGTCGCGCAAGCCGCGAGCAATCGCGACGAAGGGCTTGATGTCCTCGGCAAGATGCACCGCCGCGCTGTAGGACTTGCCGTCGTGGATCGCGGGTCCGTCGGGCCGCTTCGGCGCGTTCATCAGGATGAAACTGGTGCCGCCGCGGATCAGCCGGGCATAGGAGCGTGTGGAGGCGTCGCCTGCCATGCGTTGCCGCCTCGCGTCCAGATAACCGGCGCCGTCGAGGAACCGCCGCAGCGCCGCCAGCCGCGCGACCTGCGCCGCGGCCTTGCCGTAGCCGGTGATCTCGGCGGCGCGCGCCGCTGATCCGAGCGCCGGGCGGAGGCTGATGGCGATGTCGATCCGGTCGGCGGGCAGGCCGCCGGCGGCGCGCTCCGGCCATTCGATCAGGACCAGCGTGTCTTCGGGCAGCGGCGCGAGGCCGATCTCCTCCAGTTCGCTCGGACCGCTGATGCGATAGAGGTCGGCGTGGAGCAGCGGGCAAAGCGGCAGGTCGTAATGCTGCGCCAGCGTGAAGGTCGGGCTCGGCACTTCGATCGTGTCGTCGCCCGCCAGATACCGGATCATGGCGCGGGCGGCCGCGGTCTTGCCGGCGCCGAGATCGCCCGACAGCGTGATGACGTCTCCGGGGCCGATCAGGAGCGCGAGGTCGGCCATCAGATGCGCGGTCGCGGTCTCGTTGGGAAGCGCGGTCGCGAATCTCGACGGCCCGCTCATTCAGCGGCATTCCGGTGGGTGGCCCGGTCGAGCGGGAAATCGCAAACGACCCTGGTGCCGCGCTTGACGGAGGGATCGAAATGCACGCGGCCGCCATGGAGTTCGACAAAGGAGCGTACCAGCGAGAGGCCGAGGCCAGCGCCGCGATGCCGCGATCCGTTCGCGTGGCTTTCGAACCAGTCGAATGCCTTGTCCCTGACGTCGGGCGGAATGCCGGGGCCTTCGTCCATCACGGCGAATCTCACGCTGTGCTCGGTGCGCCGGGCGCTCACCGTGATCACGGCGTCCGGCGGCGAGAAACCGGCGGCGTTGGCCAGCAGGTTATAGAGGATCTGAACGATGCGGCGCTCGTCGCCGATGAAGTTGCCGATGTCCGGATCGACATCGACATTCAGCACGATGTGGTCGCGGGTCAGGCGGTCCTGAATGCCTTCCGCGGCCGCCGCGATGGTCTTGCGGACATCGACCGGGCCGAGCTCGAGCGTCATGGCGCCGGCGTCGATGGTGGCGAGATCGAGGATGTTGTTGGTCAGCGCCAGCAGCGCGTCGGTCGACGAGGTGATGTAGTTGACATACTCGGCCTGCTTCTCGGTGAGCGGCCCGGTGCCGGGATCGTTCATGAGGTGAGCGAAGCCTATGATGGTGGTCAGCGGCGAGCGCAGTTCGTATGAAACGTGGTGGACGAAATCGACCTTCATCTGGTCGGCGGCCTCGAGCGCGTCGTTGCGCTCGCGCAGCGCGCGTTCCACGTTCTCGCTATCGGTCATGTCGTGGAAGGTCAGCATGGTGGCGCCGTCGGGCAGCGGCATGGTCATGCAGTCCAGGATGCTGCCGTCCTTGCGCTCGAGCTTGAGCGGCACCGCGGTGCGATTGTCGATGCCGGTGACGGCCTTGTGGATCGTACGCCAGGCGTCGTCGTCGTCGAACAGCGGCTTGCACCACGCCTCGACCGTATCGATATGCGGCTGCTGCGTGAGCGCCTCGGGCGAAAGCTTCCACATCCGCGCGAAGGCCGGATTGAAAAGCTGCGCGCGGCCGTTGCTGCCGAACACCGCGACCGCTTCGGTCAGGCTGTCGAGGGTCTCGCGCTGCACGGTGATGAGCCGGTCATATCGGCGGGCCAGATCCAGGCTTTCGGTGACATCGTCGAACAGGTAGGTGACGCCGCCTTCCGGGTTCGGCGTGGTGACGATGCTGAGCGCGCGTCCGTCCGGCAGATACCATACGTCCTTGACGGCCTCGTTGGCGCGATAGGCTTCATGCAGGCGGGCTTTCCATGCGCGGAAGTCCGGCTGTTCCGGCAATCGGCGCGCCGCGCGCAGGCGATCGAGCACGCTGGAATCGTCGGGATGCCCATCGAGAAAGGGGCGGTCGAGATCCCACAGCCGGCGGTAGGAGTCGTTGTAGAAAGCGAGCCGCCGCTGCCCGTCGAACACGGCGACGCCGGATGACAACTGGTCGAGGGTCCGGCGATGCGCGTCCGCCATCCGCTCCAACGCCTGGCTCAGCGCCGTAGCCTCGCTGGCGTCGAGCGCGATGCCGGCGCTCCCGCCGGCGGTCCGCAGTGCGTGGACATCATGCATGCGCCGCTCGCCGCCGATGACGATCGGCAATCGCGCGGCAAAGGTAACATGATCGTTCAGCGCCCGCGCCAACGCGATGCGGTGCTCGCTGTCGAGCAGTTCGAGATTGCGCCGGATGGCGTCAGTTGCGTCGGCGGCCTCGGTGGCGCGCGCATAGGCCGCGTTGGCGAAGGAGAGTTTGCCGTCATCGTCTTTAGCCCAGAGCGGCCATGGTGCGGCGGCTGCGAAGGCCCGCAGCATCTCCGTTTCCGCCAGGAGGCCGCTGTGACGCAGCGTCATTTCGGCGAGGTCGCGCCGCAACCCGCCGAGATCGCGGATACGCACGATGGCCTGGCCGCCGATGGCGCGGCCCATCGCTTCCACGGTGCGGCCGGCCGACGTGACCAGGTTGAGCAGGAAGCCCTCTCCGGCGCTGCGCAACGCATCGACCGCGTGATCCATCTGCAACGCCGGCTCAGGAAGCAGCCAGGTTCCGAACGCCAGAATCCGCAAGGGCTGTCTCGCATCCTGCGGCAACAGCAGCGCGGTATCGCCGCTGATCTGGGGACGGTCCTCGCCGGCGCTCCACGAAATCAGAATCTGCGGTTCCACGAACAGAAGCGCGCGAAAGCGGTCGGCCTCCGACTGAAGTTCGCGAATTTCGGTGCGCAGCCGCTGTTCGTTCGCGTCGGCGCGGATGCGGGTACGCATCAGCAGGATAGCGGCGACCACCGAGAAACTCAGCACGCCCAGCGCCATCGCCAGCGCGGCCAGATCCTGCCGGCTGAGATTCGTGAAAGCCTGGACCAGCCGTCCGGCCAGCGCCGGTTCGGCGGCAAAGGCGGGCGAGATGTCGATGAGGCTGATCGCGCCGGCGCCGGCGCCGGCGATGCCGCCCGGCACCAGCGCGGTGCATGACAGCAAGGTCCGACGCATCACCCCGATTACGCCTGACATCTTTGCCCCAAAACCGCACGACGATGTTCGACCGGCAAACCGTTCGCCGTTCACGAATCGATCACCATTATGCTTAAGCGGACTCGAGGGGGTAGAGTCCAGACCGTGAACGGGAATCCGGCGACGGAAAAATGCGCGACCGCGACATTTACGAAACGATTGTTGTAAAATTGAATCGATTTTTTCGCGCGCTATAGCGTTTTCGAGCGAAGCATGTCCTCGGGCTCGGCCCGAGGATGGAATTCGCGTCTAGAAAACGCGTCAAACAAAGATCCGGGAGCCCCGCTTTCCGATTCCATCAGAAGCGAAAAGGCTCTAACGCCCGGTCGAACCGAAACCGCCGCCGCCGCGCGTCGTGGCCGGCAGCGAATCGGCGGGTGCGAGTTCCACGCGCGTCACCGGCGCCACGATCATCTGCGCGATGCGCTCGCCGCGCCGGATGGTGAATGGCTCGCTGCCGAGGTTGACGAGCAGCACATTGATCTCGCCGCGATAGTCGGCGTCGACGGTGCCGGGCGAATTCAGCACCGTCACGCCGTGCCTGGCGGCGAGGCCGGAGCGCGGCCGCACCTGCGCTTCGTACCCGTCGGGCAAGGCGATGACGAGCCCGGTCGGCACCATGGCGTGCCGTCCGGCTGCGAGCGTCAGCGGCGCCTGTTCGGGAACAGCGGCCATGAGGTCGAGGCCGGCCGCCTGGCTGCTCTGATAGACCGGCAGAGGAAGACCCTCGGCATGAGGCAGTTGCCGGACGTCGACCTTGATCGGGCCGCTCATGCCGGTTGATCCGACATGGCTGGGACGATGCGCTCGATCAGCATCGCGGCGACCTCTTCCTTGGTCATGACGGGAAAGGACTCGGCCCTGATCTCGCCGTTGCTCTCACGCGTCAGCAGATGCACCGTGTTGCGATCGCCGCCCATCACGCCGGTCGCGGGTGAGACGTCGTTGGCGACCATCCAGTCGCAGCCCTTGCGGGCGAACTTCGCCTTGGCATTGTCGAGCAGGTGCTCGGTTTCGGCGGCGAAGCCGATCACCAGCGGCGGGCGCTTGTCGCGCAGGGTCGAGACGGTGGCGAGGATGTCCGGGTTCTCTATCAGTTGCAGAGTCGGGACGCCGGCCGCGGTCTTCTTCAATTTCTGCGTGCCTTCGTGCGCGACGCGCCAGTCGGCGACCGCGGCCGTGAAAATCGCGATCTCAGTGGGCAGCGCCGCCTCGACGGCCGCCAGCATCTCGCGCGCGGACTCAACATGCTCCACGGTGACGCCGGCGGGGTCGCCGAGCTCCGCGGGACCCGAAATCAGCGTCACGTCCGCCCCGGCCGCCTGCGCCGCCGCGGCGATGGCAAAGCCCTGCTTGCCCGAGGAGCGGTTGGCGATATAGCGCACCGGATCGATCGGCTCAAAGGTCGGTCCGGCGGTGACCAGCACGCGGCGGCCCTTGAGGGGCAGCGGGCGCGCGGGCCTGAGAATCCGCTCGGCGGCGGTTGCGATCTCCGTCGGCTCGGCCATGCGTCCGACGCCGGCCTCGCCCGCTTCGGCCATCTCGCCGGCATTGGGGCCGATCATCACGACGCCGTCGCGCGCGAGCTGCGCCACGTTGCGGCGTGTCGCCGGATTGTTCCACATCAGCGGGTTCATCGCCGGCGCCAGCAGGATCGGTTTGTCGGCGGCGAGCAGAATGGCGCTGGCGAGATCGGAGGCCAGGCCATGGGCCATCTTTGCCATCAGGTCGGCGGTGGCGGGCGCCACCACGATCAGGTCGCAGTCCCGGGCGAGCCGGATATGGCCGGCGTCGAATTCGCTGCCGGGATCGAACAGGTCGGTGTGGACACGGGTGTGCGACAAGGCGCCGGCGCTCAGCGGAGTCACGAATTGCTGCGCAGCATTTGTCATGACGCATTGCACAATAAAACCGCGTTCTTTCAGCCGTCGGACCAGGTCGAGCGATTTATAGGCGGCGATGCCGCCGCCGATGATCAGCGTCACATGACGCAAGTTACTGGAGATAAATGATGAACTTTCACCGCCAGACATTGCTGCGCTGCAATATGATCGATTGTCCGGGATGGCGTTCGATGGCGCGACAGTCGCCGCCTGCCTCAGGATGACCCGGACCTCATCCTCCACGGAACGGCCGTTGCGCGCGGCGCGAAGGCGCAGCCCGTCCTTGACGGCGTCGTCGAGTTTGCGGACGGTCAGGCTGGCCATGACGCTCCTGCGATTAAGTGTGCCGGCAGTAATATTAGAGAATTGATATCACTGCAATCAATGAGGTCAATGTGCGGTCCAGAGCAGGCCGACCAGCGCAGCCGCGATGACCCAGAGCGCCAGGATGCTCCAGCGCTGACTGCGCGCCTCGGCCCGCTTGATCTCCGCGATGGTGTCGGGACCCAGCGTCAGCCCTTCGCGCGTCATGGTCTCGAACTGTTCGATCAGGGCGACGGTTCGCGAGGCGAGCGCAGGCAACCTGCCGAACAGCCGGCCAAGCTCGCCGGCGCCGGCCGCCGCGCCCTGCAGCCGTCCGAGCGGGCCGAGGTTTTCCGTGATCCATTCGCGCACCACGGGGTCGGCCACCGTCCAGATGTCCAGCTTGGGATCGAAGCTGCGCGCCACGCCTTCGACCACCACCATGGTCTTTTGCAGCAGGATCAGTTCGGGGCGCGTCTGCATGTCGAACAGGCCGGTGACCTCGAGCAGCAGCGTCAGCAGCTTGGCCATCGAGATTTCCTCGGCGGTGCGATTGTGGATCGGCTCGCCGATGGCGCGGATGGCTTGGGCGAAATTCTCCACCGAGTGATGGCCCGGCACGTAGCCGGCTTCGAAATGCACCTCGGCGACCCGTCGGTAGTCGCGGGTGATGAAGCCGAGCAGGATTTCGGCCAGGAAACGCCGCTCTTTCAGGCCCAGCCGTCCCATGATGCCGAAGTCGACCGCGACCAGCCGGCCCGAGCCGTCGAGAAACAGGTTGCCCGGATGCATGTCGGCGTGAAAGAAGCCGTCGCGCAGTGCGTGGCGCAGAAAACTCTGGATCACCTTGCGGCCCAGTTCGGGCAGATCGGCTTTCGATTGCGCAAGACGCGCATGATCGTTCAGCGCGATGCCGTCGATCCACTCCATCGTCAGCACGTTGTGGGTGGTGCGGTCCCAGTCCACCTCGGGCACGCGGAAGTCGGGATCGTCGCGGGTATTCTCCGCCATCTCCGACAGCGCGGCCGCTTCCAGCCGCAGGTCCATCTCCATCGCCACCGATCGCGACATGGTGTTGATGACCTCGACGAGGCGCAGCCGCCGCGCCTCGGCCGAATGCGCCTCGGCGTTGTTGGCGACGAAAAAGAAATCGGAGAGGTCGCGGCGGAAACGCGAGGCGACGTTGGGCCGCAGCACCTTGACCGCCACCTGTCTGCGGACGCCGTTTTTCTCGACCTCGCCGCGATGAACCTGCGCGATCGAGGCTGCCGCCACCGAAGGTCCGAAACGTGCGAAGGCGTCCGCGACAGGCCTTTCCAACGCCGCCGCGACCACGGCTTCGGCTTCCGCTTGCGAAAACGGCGGCAGCCGGTCCTGCAGGCTTTCCAGGTCGCGCGCCATGGCGACACCGACGACGTCGGGTCGCGTCGCCAGGAACTGGCCGAGCTTGAGATAGGCCGGTCCGAGCCGGGTCAGCGCCCGCGACAGCCGCGGTCCGGATTTCGCGCCGCGGCGTTCGATCAGGCGGGCCATGCGCAGCGCGAGTTGTCCGGGCGGCGGCACCAGCGAGGGATCGACCACGCCGAACACGCCCTCGCGCGCGAACACGAACGCGGCGCGGGCCAGCCGCGCGGCATGGGTCAATGCGGAGATCACAAACGCCAGCCCGAATGCAGCACGACGATGCCGCCGGAGAGCGCCTGCCAGGTCACGCGGCCGAAGCCGGCGTCACGGATCATGTCGGCGAAGGTGTTCGGCTTGGGAAACTTGCGAATCGACTCGACGAGATACTGATAGGAGTCGGCGTCGCCGGTGACGGCGCGGCCGAGCGGCGGGATCAGCTTGAAGGAAAACAGGTCGTAGATCTTGTCGAGCCCGGGCACATCGACCGCCGAGAATTCAAGGCAGAGAAACCGGCCGCCCGGTTTCAGTACCCGAAACGCCTCGCGTAGCGCGGCGTCGATGCGCGGCACGTTGCGGATGCCGAAGGCGATGGTGTAGGCGTCGAAGCCGCGGTCCGCGAATGCCAGAGTCTCGGCGTTGCCTTCGACGAACGACACTTGATGATCGTGATGCTGCTTGACCGCGCGCTCGCGGCCGACCGCGAGCATGTCCGGATTGATGTCGCACACGGTGGCCCGGAATCCGGACCCTGCGGCTTGCGCCGCGCGGAAGGCGATGTCGCCGGTGCCGCCGGCGACGTCGAGCAATGCGAACGGGGCATCACCACGCGGCGGGTTCAGCGCCGTGATCATCACGTCCTTCCAGACGCGATGCAGTCCGCCGGACATCAGATCGTTCATCAGGTCGTAACGCTGCGCCACGCTGCGGAAGACGTCGTTCACCAGCGCCTGCTTGTCCGCCACGGGGACGTCCCTGAAGCCGAAATGCGTCGTCTGGTCGTCGCGATCCATGCCCGTTGTCTCCATGACCGGACCATAGCCTGCCATGCTGTTCTGCGCTACAAGCGAGCTCCATCTGAAGATGGATCGCCGTTCGAGAGTGGTTAACCGGCGACATCAGGAGGG
>CAZOOO010000103.1:0-10648 GCA_964581435.1 uncultured Hyphomicrobiales bacterium
CCAAGCGGCGCAAGCAGCGTTGACGGCGCCTGACGTTCGCCGATGAACATGGTGCTCGCAGCTCGCGCGCGAAAATGATCGAGGACATACAGACGGATCGCCGAAGACAAATTGCGGGTCCTGCGATCGGTATCGATCGAAGCAATTTGTGTGGAAAGGGTCATGCCCCGCCGTGTCGCGATATCCTTCAGGCTTGTCCAGAACGCATCTTCAAGGCTGACACTGGTCTTGTGACCGCCGACGACCACCGATCGTTTGACGACGGCATATTCGCGTAACGGTCCCGGTTCTCTGCGGCGGTCGCCGCTTTCGTCGTTGTGCATGATTGACTCCATTTGTATTCCGGCAAGCCCCTTCATCGGCGCACGACGATACCTCACCGGACCATTGTTCGGTCTGACTGCGAAAGCGGTGCCGCGGACCGTCGGCGGACCGCACTGCGGGCATGCAGGTGATTTTGCGGTCCGCCTCTGATCAGCGCGATGGCGGGTCATCAGGGTACAGCCAAGCAGTAGCTGAAAATACCGGATGCCGGTATTCGGGAAACAACCTAGAGCGGGATGAGGAAAAGTGTGCAGCGGTTTTCCGCCCGCATCCCGCTCTAAAACATTGGAATCGATCACATTCATGATCCTGGATCGGTTCGATCCAGGATCATCGTGATCTAGCCTGCCCCACTATCGTGACGCCGATATGCGCAGACCTACGGATGAAAATTGCGCCGGCGATCCGCGGAGAATCGATGCCTGTTATCCGAGGCCGGGACTGTCTTCGGATCCGGACGGCGTCGCGCGGCTTCGAAAGTAGTCCAGCACGAAGAGACGGATCGCCGAGGAGAGGTTGCCCTGTTGACGGTTGCTGTCGATCTCCCCGACGAGTTCGGACAGGGTCATGTCGCGTTGACTCGAAATTTCCTTCATCCCGTTCCAGAATGCTTCCTCGAGGCTCACGCTGGTCTTGTGACCGGCCACCACGATCGAGCGTTTCACGACCGGCGATTTCATGACGCGTCCTCGCCGTCGATGCGGTGTCGATCGAGCATGCGCCGTTCCCGCATCATCCGCTGTTCGGAAAGATCGCGCTCGGCTTTGGTGCGGCCGAAGCGCGCTCGATTGGCGTCGGCGATGGCGACCGCCTGTTTGCGTTCGGCGCGCTTCCTGCGCTTGTTCAAGTTAATTAGATCCCCCATGATCGATTCCGCTGCCTCAAATGCCGGGAAAGCGTGGCTGTAGATACGAAAATTCATTCCGCCAAAAACGGCTATGATTTGCGGTGGACCATGATGTATCGCAGCAAAGTAGAAACATTGAATTTCCAGCCGACCATCTTATCCCGGTCGCGTCATTTTGTCGGGTTGCACCAATCGGTCGAACTCCGCTGCCGTCACAAAGCCGAGCCGCTGAGCTTCCTCCTTTAATGTTGTTCCGCGATCGTGGGCTGCCTTGGCGACCTTGGCCGCGTTATCGTAGCCGATCCTCGGCGCGAGCGCCGTGACCAGCATAAGCGAGCGCTGCATCAGATCGCGGATCCGCCGCTCGTCGGCACGGATGCCTTTGATGCAGTGTTCGGTGAATGAGCGCACGGCATCGGCGAGCAGTTGTATGGAATCGATCATGCAATAAGCCAGAACCGGCTTGTAGACGTTGAGTTCGAAATGTCCCTGGCTACCGGCCACGGTCACGGTCGTATGGTTTCCGAACACCCGGCAACAGACCATGGTGATCGCTTCGCACTGAGTAGGGTTGACCTTCCCCGGCATAATCGACGATCCAGGTTCGTTCTCGGGAAGAATCAGCTCTCCGAGGCCGGAGCGGGGCCCCGAACCCAGAAGGCGGATGTCGTTCGCGATTTTGAACAGGCCCGTTGCGACCGCGTTGATCGCGCCGTGAGCGAAAACATAGGCATCGTTTGACGCCAGGGCTTCGAATTTGTTGGAAGCGCTCGTGAAGGGGAGTTTTGCGAGCCGAGCCGCGTTTTTCGCGAACAGCTTGGCAAATTTCGGCTTCGAGTTGAGCCCCGTTCCCACTGCGGTTCCGCCTTGCGCCAACGGGTAGAGGTCTTTCAGCGCTGTGCGAAGCCGCGAGAGGCTGCTCTCGACCTGCGCCGCATAGCCGGAGAATTCCTGGCCGAGCGTCAGCGGTGTCGCGTCCTGGGTATGGGTCCGGCCGATCTTGACGATATGAGCGAACGCCTTTTCCTTTTTGCGCAGGGCCTTGAGCAGAGCAGCGAGAGCGGGAACCAGGTCGGACGCGATGCCCTGGGCGGCCGCGATGTGCATCGCCGTCGGGAATGAATCGTTCGACGACTGGCTCATGTTGACGTGGTCGTTTGGGTGAACCGGTTTCTTGTCGCCGAGTTCGCCGCCGAGCAACTCGTTGGCGCGATTGGCGATCACCTCGTTGAGGTTCATATTGGTCTGCGTGCCGGAACCGGTCTGCCAGACCACCAGCGGAAAATGATCGTCGAGCTTGCCGTCGATCACTTCCCGCGCGGCGCGGATGATTGTGGTCGCGCGCCGGCGGTCGAGCAGGCCGAGTTCGCGATTGGTCTGCGCGGCTGCGAGTTTGACGATGCCGAGCGCTCGAATCAGCGACATCGGCATCCGGTCCCCTCCAATGCGGAAGTTTCGCCGGCTGCGTTCGGTCTGGGCTCCCCAATAGCGGTCGGCCTGAACGTCGATGGGACCGAAGCTGTCGGTTTCCTTGCGTGTTTTCGCCGTGCGTAATGACACAACCATGGTTCAGTCCGCTATGTTCGATGCCGCTATGTTCGATGCCACGGGTCGGGCGCAGGCAAATCCTCGGCCCCGCGAAGGGACGATCCGGAAAAATTCAACCCCGGTTACTTCTTGCGGAAGCGGTCCAGTCTGACAACCTCGGCGCCCTGGCCAGGCTTGGGTTTGTCCTCGGTTTCGGCTGCCGTGGGCTGGGAAGGAGCGGCCGGCGCCGTCGGGGTGGGCTCGCCCGCGTTTGTCTCGAGGTCGGCTTTCTCTATCTCGGTTTTCTCGGTTTCTGCCGGCTCGAACTGCAATCCGAACTGTACCGATGGATCGAAGAAGCTCTTGATCGCGTTGAAGGGAATCACGAGACGCTCCGGCACGCCGCCGAACGACAGGCCGACCTCGAAGTGATCCTCGGTCACCGTCAGATCCCAGAACTGATGCTGGAGAATGATGGTCATCTCCTCGGGATACTGCGCCAGCAGGCGGGACGATATCGTCACGCCATCGGCCTTGGACTTAAAGGTAATGAAAAAGTGGTGCTCGCCCGGCAGCCCGTGCTCGGCGGCGTCCGTCAGCACGCGGCGCAGGACTCCGCGCATGGCGTCGCTCGTAAGCACATCGTAGCGAATATGGTCGGTTGGCATTGATCAGGTCTCGTCGCCTCGGCAGTGTAGCGCAAATCGCCGCGAGCGTTTAAAGCCGACTCGCACCGCTTATTGACGATACTCCTGCGATCGTGCCGGGTCAGCAGCGATTGGGGGGCGGCCGGTAAGTTTCTCGTCGCCGGTTGGCTGGAGCGGTGAACGGATATCAAGGTACGAATATCAAAGTGGAGACTGGGACGGCATAGGCGTTTTGCCTCATCTAATCAATCAGATGCGTTTTACAACGTTTCCCAAACCAAGGGTGAACAAGGCCGGAACGAAGCGCGGCATTGTAAAACACAAACTCGCCTACCCGGCTACGCCGCCCGCCTTGACCGTATCGCCGCGGAGGCTCGGTCATGAGCGAACCTCTCCCGATCATCGCGGATGATGCCTGCCGATCCTGGCTGCTCGGATCAACCAAGCACACGACCTGGCATCCCGGTCAGCGCAGGCGGCCATAGGCCATGCCATCGCTGTCGGCGAGGATTGATCGAGGCGAAGGCCCTGCGAGGCGTCAGCAACGTGCAAAGCGCGCAATGCCATCGCTCAAGACAAGGTCATGGGTTGCCGCGTCGGCCAACATCATGGCTCGATGTCGAATTCGTCCGGAAAGTTGACGGGCGCATAGTCAGGGGTCTGCGCCTTGCGATCGACAACGGAGTGGTGGATGAGCGGTTTCGTGGTCGGGTTGGTGATAAGACGCGGCTCGCCATCGGGAATGTAGAATCCGAGAAATTCGCGACGCTTCCACTCCTTCCACTTTGCGGATTTCGGCAGCCATTCCAGAATTTTCCAGGCCGGAGTCAGCGAATTGTGCAGCGGCGCTTGCGCATCCGGCGCGACATAGGTGTTTCGCCCGCCCTCGCGGGGCCGGCCGAGCACGAGGTGGTTCTTCATCGCGGTGTTGATCTTCAGGCCGTGGGCGACCGCCTCGTCGATCATCCATGCCAAGGGGAATTTGGAGAGGCCGCTTTCGATTTCAGGATAGCCGCCGCCAACGTCGGCATGAACGCCCGCAAACCAGACTTGCTTGATGTCCTGGGCCTGGGGCGGCGCGGATGAATCGAAACGATTGGCGACGAACGGTTGCGGTGCGGTCCAGCGGTTGAGGCGGAACATGCGCCGGCGTTCGTCGATCGCCATCGCGTGGCGGAAGACTTCGACGCTGGGATTGACGCGGGTGTAGGGCAGCATCAGCAGGGTCGGAATGATCCGGTCGCGGCGCGGCACGAGCACGGAGGCGACCGTATCCCATGCGCCGACGAACTTGATGGTGGCGCGGCGGCCGCCGGCGATCTGGCTGAAATTCCAGGCGATGCTGAGATCGTTCTCCTCGCTGGCGCGCTTGTAGGCCGTCAGCGCGTAGTCCGCGATATTGAGCTGATCGGGCGGCAGCAGCCCGACCATGTGGATGAAGCCCGCCAGCGCGCGCACGGTGTAGGCGCCGCGGCTGAAGCCGAACAGGAAGATGGAATCGTCCTTCTCGTATTGCTCGGCGATAAACCGATAAGCGCCAAGGATATCGCCGTCGAGGCCATAGCCGGTGGCGAGGCCGAACACCGCCTTGGCGTTCTGCTTCAGCCGCATCCAGGCGTCGCGGCTGCCGATCGTACCGATGCCCGGGCTGTAGTAGACGCGCTGATGCTCGTTCTTTTGAACGATACGAAAAAGTTTGAGGACGTTGGACAGGTTGCCCTCGACCTCATTGCCGGTGCCGTCGCAGCAGATGACGATGTTCTTGCTCACGCATAACACTCCTGACACTCCTGGCCGGAAGACATGGCCGGTCAGCTATCGGACGTCGGTCCGGCCTCGGGTCGCGGGCCTGCGGCCGGATTGAAGGTCGCCAGGGGCGTCGCGCCGGTTTTCAGGCTGGTGAGATAGGATTCCGTGAAATCCATCTTGATCTCGGTCCACAGCGGCAGATGGTCCGACATCTGCCATGTGCGCCAGGTTCTATAAGCTTTGTTGTCGGTCTTCGCGTCCTTGCCCGTCTTGGTCTTGGTCGGCATCAAAGGCTTGTAGGCCGCATAGTCAGCATCGTCGCGAAACACATAGTCCTGCCAGCGGAAGCAGCCGGCGTTCCTGATCTCGACCAGCTTGTTCTGCGTTCGCAATGCGATCTGGTCGTAATAGTTCGCGCTCGCCAGCGCGGTCGGCTTGCGCAGTTCGGCCGGAACCTCGAAGCCGCCGCCCAGCAGCGCGTTCATGGTCGGATCGTCTGGATTGAGGATGTTGAAGTCGCCGAGCACGATGTAGGTCTCGCCGTCCTTCTTCTGCCGCGCCGTGAAGAACGATGCGATGTCGGCGATCTCGCGCTTGCGCTGCGCGGTATCCTGCGCGGAGCCGTAATAGATATGCACGGTGCAGATGTTGAACTTGAACCAGCCGGCCTGGAAAGCGACAAGGAACGGGGTGCGGTTGAACTGGGCGACCTCCTTGCCCTTCTTCGTCGGCAGCACGATCTCGCCCGCGATATGGCGAAACCGGATCTTGCGCGTGTCGAACACGAAGGCGAGGCGTTCCATGTTTCCGCTCTGGTCGGTGACGATACAGTCCCAATGCGGACCGAGCAGCCTCATGACCTTCTGGAAGTCGGCCATGTTCTCGTTGACCTCCTGCACCGCGACCAGATCGAAGGCGGATATAACCTCGGCAATGTAGAGCAGGGATTCCGGCAGGCGCGGGGAGGGGTTCAGCCGGCTGCCGCCGAAGTCTCGGATATTCCAGGTCGCGAGGTGAAAGGAGTCCTGCTTGTTGTTGGGCGTTACGTTCTTGGCGAGACCTGTGCGCAACGCCAGCAGGCGGTCGATGGCGCGGTCTCTTGCCTCGGTATCGTTCCAGAAGCGCAGTCCTGAATATTGAACCATGACCTCCCCCCTTTTTGATCAGGCGGCTCGACCTTATCAGAAAATACTATGCTCGGCTGTGGAAGTCATGAGCGGGTCGCCGACGGGACGACGCTTCGGCACGAGCGGTGAGCAGTTGTTCGCGAGAGATCCTCGGGCGCTTATTTGCTCAAGCACTTGAAGGAATTCCGCTACGTTGACGATGTTGGATTTTACAGAGAAGTGTTCGCGTTCAAATGGAAAGAGGTGGGATTCCACATGAAATACACGCCTGTCAGACACCCGTCCCCCGTTGTCGCCCGAACACCCACGACACGCTGTTGCCGCGCGATGCCGGCGACGGACTGGCCGAGATGCTTTCCAGCACCGGCCGCCAGGGCACGAGGCTGAATCCGATGCCGTCATCGAGCTTATGTACTGGCTCGCTATACCGGTATACCGGTCAGCGCATCAGTGACGTTGTTCGACCCGGCTGGACTGATGTCGATGATGGCGGTTTTGCCTTGCGTCGGAAAAAACCGATGTGCGTCCGTGGTGCCCGATCTTTCCGGAGCTGGAGTCCGGAGATGGCTTCTTGGGAGAAGCGTCCAGGTCCGTTCTATTGCAGGACAGCGGTCGACCATTCACCACGACCAACTCTGGAAAGTCTTTGACAAGGCGAGGGCGGATTGTCCCGCGCTTACGGATGTCGTCTGGCACGGGCTGCGGGCAAATGCGGTGATCCATCTACGTCAGAACGGATACTCCATCGCCAGATCGGCAACATGGTTGGAATGTCGCCGCCGGTCGTGGAGCGATATTCACGCCATGCGGATCGAAAGGCGGAAGGGCAGGCGGTTTGCTGGCCCTCAAGCAAGGGAAGACCAAGAACAAAATTGTAAAACCTTCAAAAACTGAAAAACGATACGCAAGGATTTTCAGGTGGATAGAAGCGAGGGAGGCAAGTGGAGGCTTCTGTTGCCAGGTGCCTCCGAACCCCGCCTGACGGAGCTTAACCCGTCAGGACTTCAGAGTGGTCTTTCAAACTGCGTTACGCAGCCTGAGCAACCGGAGCATAGTTGTCGTTTGCAACTATTGCATAGCCCGATAACGGCGGAACCATACCGGGAAAAAGCGAGCCCTTTACGCCCTCGTCGATCCTGTTTCGCCCCCGCCGGAACCCGAATCTGCCGGGTCGGGCTCTGGTGGAGGCGCCGGGTACTGCCCCCGGGTCCGAATGGTTTATTGCGGCGGCCATTTATTTCCATAGCCGGCGAACCGGCGCGCTTAATATAGTCTGCAATACGTGAGGAAAAAAGGGTGCCAGACGGCACATTTTTCACCGCCTCGGCGATCCATTTTCCGGGGTATAATAGAACAGGGCGCTGTCAGATCAGCCGATCCGACGCTAAGTTCATCGGCCGAAAGCGCTACCGGCATGAATCAATATCACGATCTGCTCGAACGAATACTCGGCGAAGGCACGGAGAAACATGACCGTACCGGCACCGGAACGCTGTCCGTCTTCGGGCATCAGATGCGCTTCGGTCTTGCCTCCGGCTTTCCGATGTTGACCACCAAGAAACTTCCCCTCAGGTCGATCGTGCATGAACTGCTCTGGTTCTTGAGGGGCGAGACCAACATCAAATATCTGAAAGACAACGGCGTCTCGATCTGGGACGAGTGGGCCGATGCCAACGGCGATCTCGGCCCGGTGTACGGCTCGCAATGGCGTTCATGGCCCGCGCCGGACGGGCGCAGTATCGACCAGATCGCCAACGTCATCGACATGATCCGGCGCAATCCCGATTCGCGGCGGCTGATCGTCAGCGCCTGGAATCCGGCCGACGTCGACAGGATGGCGCTGCCGCCGTGCCACTGCCTGTTCCAGTTCTATGTCGCCGACGGAAAACTGTCATGCCAGCTTTATCAGCGCTCGGCGGACGTGTTTCTGGGCGTACCCTTCAATATCGCGTCCTACGCGTTGCTGACGATGATGGTCGCGCAGGTCGCGGGGCTCGCGCCCGGGGACTTCGTGCACAGCCTCGGCGACGCGCATCTCTATTCGAATCATCTCGACCAGGCGCGACTTCAGCTTACGCGCCCGACGCGCCCGCTGCCGACGATGACGATCAATCCCGAGGTGAGGGATATCTTCGCGTTTCGCTACGAGGATTTCAAACTCGAGAATTACAATCCCCATCCGCACATCAAGGCCGAGGTCGCGGTATGATCGCGACCGCCTCCCCGCATCTGGAAATTGTCCTGATCGTTGCGGTGGCCGAGAACGGCGTGATCGGCAAGGGTAGCGCTATTCCGTGGCGGCTGAAAGCCGACCAGCAGCGCTTCAAGGCCGTCACCATGGGCAAGCCGGTCGTGATGGGCCGCAAGACCTTCGACTCGTTGCGCCGGCCGCTGCCGGGGCGAACCAATATCGTCGTCACCCGCGATCCGGACTTCGCCGCGGCCGGCGCGGTGGTGACGCGATCAGTGGCGGACGCCCTTGCCGTGGCAAGAGGAGACGCGCTGCGGCGTTCGGCCACCGAGATCGCGGTAATGGGCGGCGCGGAGATTTATGCTGCGACGATGCCTGTAGCCGATCGCCTCGACGTGACGGAGGTTCATGCCGGGATCGATGGCGATACCGTTTTCCCGCCGATCGAGCCTTCAGCCTGGCGCGAAATCGCCCGCTGCCGAAACAAGGCGGCCGCCGATGACACTGCCGATTATTCTTATGTGACATATCGCCGTCGCATGCAGCATTAACCGCATTCTCTGATGTTTGCATTGACATTTGTCTGTTCGAATATAGCTCCTTTCAGCCAACACGCCGCGTTGTAAGGGCCGGGAGCGTCCCCTATAAGGTCGAATAGACAGAGCGGGGCTGGGCTTTCAAGGTCCATCCGTGCGGAGGAGAGTGTCGATGCCGTGGAAGAATCAAACCGGGGGTCCATGGGGTCCGGGTCCGAAAGGACCTTGGGGAGCCGGCCCGCAGCCGACCGGGCCCAAGCCGCCGGATCTTGAGGATCTGCTGCGTCGCGCCCAGGAACGTATCCGGCAACTGTTGCCGGGAGGGCATCTGAGCACCATGGGCGTTTTGCTGATCCTGATCGGAGCAGTGGTGATCTGGGGCATGTCGGGCTTTTTCCGCGTGCAGTCCGAAGAACTTGGCGTGGTGCTGCGGTTTGGCAAGCATGTGCGAACCGTGCAGCCCGGCCTCAATTACCATCTGCCGTATCCGATCGAGAGCGTGTTGCTGCCCAAGGCGCTGCGCGTCTCAACCCTCAATATCGGTTTGACGCTGGTTCAGGATCCGGCGCGGAATACCAGCACGATGCGTGATGTGCCGGAGGAAAGCCTGATGCTGACGGGCGACGAAAACATCGTCGACGTCGATTTTACCGTGCTGTGGCGGATCAAGCCGGGCGGGGTCGGTGACTTCCTGTTCAATATCCAGAATCCGGAAGGGACCGTCAAAGCGGTGGCCGAAAGTGCGATGCGTGAGTGGGTCGGACGTTCGGATATTCAGCCAATTCTGACGTCCGAGCGGACCAAGATCGAAGCTTCGGTCCACGAATTGATGCAAAAGACCCTGGATCAATATGGCGCCGGCGTTCTGATTCAACAGGTGCAGATGCAAAAGGTCGATCCGCCGGCTCAGGTCATTGATTCCTTCCGCGACGTGCAGGCGGCGCGCGCCGACCTCGAGCGGCTGCAGAACGAAGCCCAGACCTACGCCAATCGTGTCATTCCCGACGCGCGTGGCCGGGCGGCGCAGATCGTGCAGAACGCCGAAGGCTACAAGGAACAGGCCATCGCCGAAGCCAAAGGTCAGAGTTCGCGTTTCCTCCAGGTCTATCTGGCCTACAAGGCGGCGCCTGACGTGACGCGCGAACGCATCTACCTGGAGACCATGGAGCATGTGCTCGGGGACGCGGATAAGCTCGTATATGATCCGGGTTCATCCTCTTCGGGAGGGATTGTGCCGTACCTGCCGCTGAGCGAATTGACAACGCGGCGCGGTGGCGCGACGGCGAGCCAGCCGGCCAGGACGGATGGGGGTGCCCGATGAAAGTCGGAGTTTTAGGGATTGCCTCGCTACTGCTTGGAATGGCCTTGCTGGTGGTGGGATACAGCTCAGTTTTCACGGTGAGCCAGACCGAGCAGGTGTTGCTGGTGCGGCTGGGCGAGCCGATTCGTGTCGTCACTGAACCGGGATTGCATTTCAAGGCGCCGTTCGTCGATTCCGTGATCTCGATCGACAACCGGATTCTGGACCTCGAACAGGCGTCGCAGGAAGTCATTGCATCGGATCAGAAGCGGCTCGTCGTCGACGCATTCGCGCGCTATCGCATCAAGGATGCGCTGCGCTTCTACCAAAGCGTGGGCACCGTCCAGGCCGCCAATATCCAGTTGACGACGCTGCTCAACGCATCGCTGCGCCGGGTTCT
>CAZOOO010000104.1:0-10631 GCA_964581435.1 uncultured Hyphomicrobiales bacterium
GATCTTCAGTCCACGCAGATCAAGATTGCCGAAGCATCCGCGAAGATCGACGCCGCTCGCCTGGTCATGCGCTCGATCTGCGCCAGGGCGATGTCCGATGCGCGGCGCGGGCTAGTCCCCGACATGGCGGTGAAAACCGGATGGCGGCGCGACGGCGCCTATGCCGTGACCCTATGCACCGAGGCGGTGTCGTTGCTGTTTGCCTCGAGCGGGGCGCGCGGATTGTTCGCCGGCGCTCCGCTGCAGCGTCAGTTCCGCGATGCGAACGCGATCAATTCCCATATCGCATTCAGCTTCGATGCCGCGGGCACGGATTACGGCCGGGTCGCCCTCGGGCTGCCGTCGCAGAATCTGACGTTGTGAGGCGTCTGATGATTGACAGCCCCAAATCTTCCGATCCGCCGGATCCGGCCCGTGAGCTGGCGAGCGGGGAATCATCGCTCGATCCGCGCGACTTCCGCAATGCGCTCGGGACCTATGCAACGGGAGTCACCATCATCACGGCCGCCGACGAGGAGGGAAAGCCGCACGGGTTGACGTGCAACTCGTTCGCGTCGGTCTCGCTGAATCCGCCACTGGTGCTCTGGAGTCTCGTGATCTACTCCCGGAACATGAGGGTGTTCCAGAATGCGAGCCACTTCGCCGTCAATGTACTCGGCGCTTCACAGCATGGGCTCGCGGCCAGATTTGCGCAGCCGTCGAGCCGCAAGTTCGAGGGGACCGACTGGAAGCCGGGTCTCGGCGGCGCTCCGCTCCTGGCGGGCAGCGTCGCGAATTTTGAATGCCGAACCGTCGATCGCTATTACGGCGGCGATCACGTCATCTTTCTCGGCGCGGTGGAAGCCTACAGCTACAACCGGGACGAAGCGCTGTTGTTTTCCCGCGGCAAGTACGGCCGCTTCGTCGGCGGCTGATGGCTATGATTCATCCATAGAGAGGTGCGCGTCGCGACATTCGCAACAGTCGTGCCTCGTCCATACTGCGACGGAAGGCCGGCGAACGGACGAGATTCTCGGGGCAGGGAATTTGACAGGACCGGTCCCTTAACATCTGCTACCTTCCGCCTTGCGCGATCGGGAGGTCGCGCAAAGTTTTCCAATCTGATTGTCGGGCAGGAGACATATGATGCGAAAGCTTTTGACGATGCTGGCGGCGCTCGCAATCCTGAGCCTGACCAATTGCGGCTACAATGCCATTCAGTCGCAGGACGAGCAGATCAAGTCCGATTGGTCCGAAGTGGTCAATCAATACCAGCGTCGTGCCGACCTGATTCCGAACCTCGTCAATTCCGTGAAGGGTTTTGCGCAACAGGAGAAGGATGTTCTGCTCGGCGTCACCGATGCGCGCGCCAGGGTCGGCAGTATTCAGGCGACCCCGGAAGTGCTCAACGATCCCGCCGCGTTCCGGAAATTTCAGGCCGCCCAGGGCGAACTGTCCAGCGCGTTGTCGCGCCTCCTGGTCGTCACTGAAAATTATCCGCAGCTCAAGTCGGATACGCTGTTCCGCGATCTGATGACCCAGCTCGAAGGCACCGAGAATCGCATCACGGTGGCGCGCAACCGCTATATCAAGGCGGTGCAGGACTATAACGTGACCATTCGCTCGTTTCCCACCAACATGACCGCCATGGCGTTGGGTTACAAAACGAAGCCGAATTTCACGGTCGACAACGAGAAGGACATCTCGACCGCGCCGAAGGTCGACTTCAATCCGGCGCCGGCCGCGCCGCCGAAGTAGCCGACGCGATCGGTGGCGGCAATGCGTACCTTGAAGGCGGCGCTGCTGGTGCTGATGCTGTGCTGGGTCGGCGCGGCGTTCGCCGATGTCGCGGTGCCGCCTTTGACCGGCCGCGTGGTCGATCTGACCGCGACGCTGGGCAGCGATCGGAAGGCGTCGCTCGAACAGGAACTGGAAGCGTTCGAGGATCGCAAGGGCAGTCAGGTCGCGGTGCTGATCGTGCCGACCACCGCGCCGGAAACGATCGAGCAGTATGCGATCCGCGTCGCCGACCAATGGAAGATCGGCCGCAAGAAGATCGATGACGGCGCGATCCTCGTCGTCGCCAAGGATGACCGCAAGCTTCGGATCGAGGTCGGTTACGGCCTCGAGGGCGTGCTGACCGATCTCACCTCGAAGCGCATCATCGACGAGGAGATCGTGCCGAAATTCCGGGAAGGCGATTTTGCCGGCGGCATTTCGGCCGGCGTCGATCGCATGTTGCGCGTGATCGACGGCGAGCCGCTGCCCTCGCCAAAGCCGCAGGGACAGTTTGCGAACAATTTCAATGTCGACGACATCTTCAATCCGTTCGTCATTGTCGGCGTGCTTGTCTTCGGCGGGATCTTCCGGAGCATCCTGGGCCGGCTTGTCGGCTCGGCGGCGACTGGCGTTCTTGCCGGCGTCGCGACCTGGATATTCGTCGGCTCGCTGATGGTGGCCGGGATCGCCGCGGTGCTGGCGTTCGCTTTTACGGCGGCGGGTGACTCGATTATTTCGGGCGCGGGCCGGGGTGGCGGCACCTGGGTCGGCGGCGGCAGGGGAGGCGGCGGATCGTTTTCGGGCGGCGGCGGCTTTAGCGGCGGCGGCGGACGTTTCGGCGGCGGCGGCGCGTCCGGGAGTTGGTAGGCATGGGCATCGGACGCATGTGCAAGCATCTGCTCGTGTATCATTGGCGGGTGCGCAGGCATTTTCCGCCGGACGTGATGGCGGTCATCGAGCGGGCGATCCGCGCCGGAGAGACGACCCATTCGGGTCAGGTGGTGTTCGCCGTTGAGGGCGCGCTCGACGGCATCCCCTTGTTCCGCGATCAGCCGGCGTCTGCGCGTGCGCTCGATGTATTCGCGCATCTGCGGATCTGGGATACCGCGCATAACAACGGCGTCCTGATCTATCTGTTGCTCGCTGACCGCGACGTCGAGATCGTCGCCGATCGCGGCATTCACGCCACGGTCGGCGAAGCGGTGTGGAAGACCATCTGCGCCGCGATGGAGGCGGAATTCAAGCAAGGCCGTTTCGAGGCCGGGGCCGTTACCGGCGTCGAAGCCGTCTCGCGACAACTTGCAGAACATTTTCCGAAGAAGGCAGGCGGCCCGAATGAGCTGCCCGACGCGCCGGTGGTGATCTGATCCTGGCCAGGACGGATTTTCGCACGCCTTGGTTAAGCCGTTTTGTCGGTCGGAAAAAATCCTAAAATTTTCGCAATGGTGCCGAAGGTAACGATTTTGCAGTTATGAAAAGATACCGAATAGTTCAAACTTTATTGGAGCTTTTAACGTGAGCGATCATTCGTCTGATCGGACTGCCGGTGAGCGCGGTAACACACTCTCTGAGACAGGGGATAAGTCGCCGCGTGTCGAGTCTCCGAAATTCGCGCCGGAGCAGGAGTTGTCCGCGCCGGCGTCCGATGACATCGAGCCGAAGGCGCTGCCGTCGGCAGCACCTCGGATCGAGCCCACGATCGAGGCGGAGGCTCCGACGGTGGAAGTCTCTCCACTCGAGCCCAAGGCTGAAGTGGAAACGTCGAGGTCCAGCCTGCCGCGAGAAATCGGCAAGACCATGATTGTGACGCCGTTCCACCGCGAGGCATGGGATCAGGTGACCGACGATCAGGGTCCGGCGGCGGCGCGCGGCGCGCAGACATCGAGCCGGTTCGGCAAACGGCGCCTCGCCGCCGTTGCGGCTATGGCGGCATTCGCCGCGATCGCGGGCGCGATCGGCGGCTCGCTTGCGACGTCCGGCCTTCGCCACGGCATTGCGGATGAACAGCCGTCGGCGGCTGCTGACCGCACCCAGTCCCTGGAGGCCACGATCAAGCGGCTCGAGTCCGAAATCGCCGCGTTGAAGACAGGCGTCGATCGCTCGGCCAAGGGCGATGCCGGCCAGTTCGCCAAGGTCAACGATCGTCTGGACAAGATCGAGAAAGCGCATGCTGACTCGGCAGCCAGGCTGACGAAGCTCCATGAGGCGCTGGACAAGCAGCATCCAGTCGCGGCGCCGCCTGCAACGGCCGCGCCTGCAACGGCCGCCGCCGTGACCGTGACAGGCTCGATTCCAGTTACCGATCCGGTGCCGCTGCCCTCGCCCAAGCCGGGCATCGCGCGTCTGCCCGCGGTCCAGGGCTGGGTCCTGCACGACGTCATGGACGGCGAGGCTCTCATAGAAGGCCGGAGCGGCCTCTACGAGGTTCGCTCGGGTGATCCGGTGCCGGGGCTCGGGCGTGTCGATGCGATCCGCAGGCAGGACGGCCGCTGGGTCGTCGTCACCAGCCGAGGTCTGATCGTAGGGCGCTGACGCGGTCTCCGCGCCTTGTGCCAAGTTTGCCGCTTCAGGCTTGATAAACGGATTACGGTCCGCCGTACGCGACGGGTGAAAGTTCGGCGCAACAATCCCTCGACATAATCGCTGTATATGTGTCAATATGTCGCTATGTTCATTCCCTTTACCTCCGGTATCGATATATTCTATAAAATATATCGAATTTCCGGGGGTGATCATGATATTGTCAATGAATTGCATGAGCAGGGGTGCGCTCCTGTCGTCGGTGGCGATTATTGCGATGACGGTCGGCGCGAACGCGCAAGAGCGTAGCCAAGACCGTGGTAGCCAGGATCGTGACGAGGTTTATCAACTCGGCGAGATCTACGTTTCGGGCGGCGGGCGCAGCGGAGGTGGCGTCGGCGGTTCGACGGTGACGCGCGAGCAGACGTGGACCTTCGAAAAGCAGACGCTCGACCAGGCGGTGAACCTCGTGCCGGGCGTTAACAGCACGCTGTCGTCCGCCGGCCAGCGCAACGAGACCGACATTTTCGTGCGCGGCTTCGGCCGCTGGCAGGTGCCGTTGATGATCGACGGCGTGCGCGTCTATCTTCCGGCCGACAACCGGCTCGATTTCAGTCGTTTTCTCACCGGCGACATCGCCGAAATCCAGATTCAGAAGGGTTATTCGTCGGTGCTCGACGGGCCGGGCGGGATGGGCGGGGCCATCAACCTGGTGTCGCTTAAGCCGGTCAAGCCGTTCGAGGCTGAACTCAACGCCGGCGCGACGTTCGACAATCGCGGAGCATTCCAGGGCTGGAACAGCTATGCGAGGATCGGCTCGCGTCAGGAGAAGTTCTACGTTCAGGGCAGCGTCAATCAACTCGACCAGGATTTCTGGTCGCTGTCGCGCGGCTATTCGCCATACCCGGCGCAAGGTCCTTACGCCGGCTCGCTGGAGGATGGCGGACGGCGCAACGGCTCGGACACCCACGACTGGCGGATCAACCTCAAGGCAGGCTACACGCCGAACGCTACCGACGAATACAGCATCAACTATATCAAGCAGTCAGGCTCCAAGGGGGCGCCCCTGAACGTCTATAACAATCCGCCGTCGAGCCAGAACAGCTACTGGCTCTGGCCGGCGTGGGACGTCTCGAACCTGTCCTTCCTGTCGAACACGCAGCTCGGCGACGCCTCCTATGTCAGGACCAAACTTTTCTACAACAAGTTTTACAACGCACTCTCGGCGTATGACGACATCACCTACACGTCGCAATCGAATCCCGGTCGCTTCGACAGCCAATATAACGACAACGCGCGCGGCGGCTCTGTCGAGGCCGGAACTGAACTCATCCCGATGAACGCGTTGAAGGCGGCGTTCCACTATCGGCAGGATTTTCACACCGAGCAGAATGACAACCGCCCGACCAACCCTGTTTTCAATTCCACCGAGCCCTGGCAGCATCAGAACCAGACGACGTGGTCGGCGGCGCTGGAAGACACTTTCCATGTTACTCCGAGCGTCGATCTGGTGGGGGGTGTCAGCTACGACAAATATCGGATCGACAGGGCCGAGGAGTACGACCCCGTCAGGGGAATATACGAGTATCCCAAAGGCGGCGCCAATGCCTTCAACTGGCAGACGGCGGCGATCTGGCGCTATAACGATAGCGGCGAGCTTCATTTCAGCGTATCCGACCGCGCGCGCTTTCCGACCATCTTCGAGCTTTACAGCCAGCGGTTCGGCAATGCGATTCCGAATCCCAACCTGGGTCCCGAGCGCGCCACCAACTACGAGCTGGGCTGGAAGGGGCACATTGTTTCAAACCTCAAGGGAACGGCGGCGATCTTCTACAGCGACGTGCGGGATCTGATCCAGGCGGTTCGCGTCAACCCGACGCAGTCGCAGACGCAGAATATCAACCAGGGCCACTTCTACGGCTTCGAGATGTCGCTGGAGGCGCAACTCTCTGCGCAGTTCTTGCTCGGCGGCAACTACACCTTCATCGAGCGAAACGTCAGCGACGTATCGATCCCCGGGTTCAGGCCGGTCGGAGTGCCGACCCAGAAGGCGTTCATCTACGCCACATGGCGGCCGATCGAGCCGCTCTCCATCACGCCGAACCTGGAGCTCGCGACCGACCGCTGGAGCGATGTCTTCGTCGGCACTCAGGCACAGAATGCGCCGATCCGCGCCGCCTTTCCCGATCCCTACATCCGTACCGGGGCCTATACGCTCGCCAACGTCAACGTCAATTACAAGGTCACCGAGAATATCGAGGTGGCGGGCGGTGTGAGAAACCTGCTCGACCAGAACTACGAGCTTGCATGGGGATTGCCGGCGCCGGGACGCACCTTCTACGTGAAGGCGCGGGCCACGTTCTAGAGCCTTCCGCTTCTGATGGAATCAGAAGTGAGGTCTCTCAGATTTTGATTTGACGCGTTGTCTTCAAGTGATTCGTTATATTCGTATAAATATAGATTTGGTCACGGGACGGGGAGGAAATCATGAGCAGGAAGATGTCATGGGGCTTGGTGCTGGGCGCGCTGGCCGTCGCCGTTGTCGCGGTTGGGTCGACCGAAGCACAGGAGGCCGCCCAACAGCCTGCCTGTACGGCACCGGTCGCGCCGACAGGTGAACTGGCGCCCTGGACCGCTCCGGTCCGATTGCAGGCCGCCGGGACCGAGACGAGTACGTCACATGCGCGGCTGTCGATCGGCGAGGCCGCAAACCTCGCCCTGCTGCCGACGCCCGATGTGCGCTATTTGTTGCGTCCTGAGAAGCCGGGCGGCTCGGTCAGCCATGGCGGTCTTGTGTCGATCGATGTGCGCGAGGCCGGCACCTATCGGGTGGCGCTCGATTCCGCCGCCTGGATCGATCTGGTGCGTGACCAGCAGGCGGTGAGATCGACCGCGCACGGGCACGGGCCGCACTGCACCGGGATCCGCAAGATGGTGGACTACCCTCTCACCCCAGGTCCTTACATCCTGCAGATATCGGCCAATGGCCAACCGCAGATGACGGTCCTGCTCGCACGCTTGCCCTGATCCCGTGCGGACCCGGCGTTTCTCGCGTCCGATGATGTCGGCGGGGCTCCTGCTGATCATGTTGTTGTCAGCCGGGTTCCAGATGCGGGAAGCCCCGGCATGGCGCTGGACGCTGCCGGCCGGGGTCTCGCCGCCGCCGATTCCGGTCGACAATCCCATGACCGCCGCCAAGGTCGAACTCGGGCGGCGTTTATTCTACGACGCCGATCTCTCGCTCGACGGCACCATGTCCTGCGCAACCTGCCACGAGCAGAAGCACGGTTTCGCCGACGGCAACCGCACCCGTCCCGGCGTGACCGACGAGCCGGGACGACGCAATGTTCCCGCCCTGGCCAATGTCGCCTGGTTCACGCCGCTGAACTTCGCGGATCCGGCAGTCACGACGCTTGAGACGCAGGCGGCGAACCCTGTCTTCGGCACTCATCCGGTCGAGATGGGCATGGCGGGGCGCGAAGCCGAGATCGGCAAGCGGTTCGGACGCGATGGCTGCTACCAGGCGATGTTCGCACGCGCCTTTCCCGAAAATAGCGGTCGCATCGACTTTCCCAACGTGGCGCGCGCGCTGGCGAGCTTCGAGCGCACGCTCGTCTCCTATGGCAGCGCCTGGGACCGGCAGCAGCTTGGTCCGGACGCGCAGGCCGGAGCGGCGCTGTTCGCCCGCAATTGCGCGGCCTGTCATGCGGGGCCGAACTTCACGGATTTGGCCATGCACCGTCTCGGTCCCGCCGATCCCGCGCTCCCCGATCAGGGGCTGTTCGAGAAGACGGGGAGCGACGCCGATCGCGGCAAGTTCCGGACGCCCTCGCTGCGCAACGTCGCGCTGACCGGCCCCTGGTGGCACGATGGATCGGCACGGACGCTCGATGAGGCGATCGCACGGCACGGGCTGACGCACGACGCGGCCGAGGTGAGGCAGTTGATCGCCTTCCTCACGGCTCTGTCCGACCTCGAATTCACCCAGCGAAAATCGCTCGCCATGCCCGACGAGGCGTGCGGCAAGCGCCTGTAAATAACCCCGGCCGGAGGCTTGCTCGCGGATCATCCGCAAGCGAATGATCCGCGCCATTGATCGCTAAGATGAGTGACGGTCGCTGGCCGCTCGACTCATGAAGGGCCCTTGCTGTCACGCTGCGGCGGCTGAGGATTATTTTCGGGATTCGTATCGTACTTGGATATTCGCGTAATAAGCCCGCTCGCGGCGAACGGTTGCAGATCGGATTCCAGACTGTCGGCAATCTCCTTGGCATAGACCTCCCGGTCATCCACATAGAGCGTAAAGGATTTCAGATATTTTTCCTTCTTCGCCGGGTTCTGGATCGTTGCCTTGGTCCATGGGTAAAGCGGATAGCCCTCGACGCCGCGCTCTTCTGCTGTGGCGACATACTCAGAAAAGGCATCGAACTGGGATTTCGGCACAGCGCGATATTTGGCGAGGATAGCGAAGAGACGCGTCAGCGCCGGGTCTTGCGCCTTTCTTCGTATCGATTCCGCGATCGTTGAATCATCCACATCGAACCGGACCTGATACTGCCACTGAGGAGCCATATCCTTACTACGCTCTCTGATCGTGCCCTTGTCGCAAAGCCTAATGCCCGCTCATCATGATGTCCAGCAACCAATCCACTGGCCGCTGAAGGGGCCGGCTCATAAGGCCGGTCAGCACTCAACCTTGCTTTTTCAGATCGAAGGAACGACTTTAAGGGCATGAGCCAGCTTGCAGAAAAGTCGTGTGGCGCGCCCGCGGATGCGTCCGCGCCCATTCCGTTCGACAATACTTATGCGCGGATGCCCGAGGCGTTTTATGAGCGCGTGAAACCGGCAGCCGTGGCAGCGCCGAAACTCCTGCGCGTGAATGACACGCTGGCTCGCCAGTTGCGTATCGATCCGGAGTTTCTCAAGAGCCGGGAAGGCGTTGCTGTTCTTTCCGGCAACGAGATCGCGCCTGGATCCGAACCCATCGCGCAGGCTTACGCAGGGCACCAGTTCGGAAGTTTCGTGCCCCAGCTCGGCGACGGGCGGGCCATCCTGCTCGGTGAAGTCGTGGACGTTGCAGGCAAACGATTCGACATTCAGCTCAAAGGCTCGGGCCGGACCCGGTTCTCCCGGCGCGGCGATGGCCGCGCCGCGCTCGGTCCGGTGATCCGCGAATACATCGTCAGCGAGGCCATGGCCGCGCTCGGCATTCCGACGACGCGCTCGCTCGCCGTGGTGCTGACCGGCGAAAACGTTATGCGCGAGCGCGTGCTGCCGGGCGGAATCCTGACCCGCGTTGCGTCGAGTCACTTGCGTGTCGGCACGTTCCAGTATTTCGCAGCGCGAGGCGACGTCGAAAGCCTTCGCGCGCTGGCCGATTATGCCATCGCCCGGCACTACCCGGAAGCGCGCCCGGCCGAGGATCCGTATCTGGCGTTCTACGACGCGGTCGTCGCAGCGCTGGCAAGGCTGTCGGCACGATGGATGCTTGTCGGGTTCATTCATGGTGTTCTGAACACCGACAACACCGCGATCGCAGGCGAGACGATTGATTACGGGCCATGCGCGTTCATCGATGCCTACCGGCCTGACAAGGTTTTCAGTTCGATCGACCAGTTCGGGCGCTACGCGTTTGAGAACCAGCCCGCCGCCGTGGGATGGAATCTGGCGCGGTTTGCCGAGACCTTGCTGCCGCTGATCGCAGATGGCGGTACCAAGGCGATTGAACTCGCAAACGTCTCGATCGCTGGCTTCGATGATCACTTCAATGCCGCGTATCTTGCAGGCATGCGCCGGAAGCTTGGCCTTGTCCGTGAGATGGAAGACGATCTTGAGCTTGCATCGGATCTCCTGGCCCGGATGGCGGAGAATGGAGCGGACTTTACGTTGACTTTCCGCGCTTTGTGCGCCGCCGCCGTCGATGCGAAAGGCGATGCCGAGGTGCGCGCGCTGTTTGCGGACCCGTCCGCTTTCGACGAATGGGCCGGACGATGGCGGGAGCGCCTGTCGCTTGAAGAGCAGCCGGCCGAGGTGAGACGCACCGCAATGCTTTCCGTCAATCCGATGTTCATTCCGCGCAATCACCGCATCGAAGCGGCCATTCGGGACGCCGAGGCGGGACGTTTCGAGACGTTTCACGAACTCGTCGAGGTGCTGGCGCATCCCTTCGACGATCAGCCGAAATTCGCCGACTATGCGAAGCCGCCCCGGCCGGAGGAAGAAGTCCGGCAGACTTTCTGCGGGACCTAACCGGCAGATCGCGCGCGAAGACTTCGTCTCGATTGTCGCGAGCGTAACTCGCTCTAGTGGTCCGATTCTAACATTTGCATCCCGTTGCGGCAGGGGTTTCCTGC
>CAZOOO010000105.1:0-10414 GCA_964581435.1 uncultured Hyphomicrobiales bacterium
TGATGGAGTTCGGCGCCTTCGTGAACTTCTTCGGCGCCAAGGACGGCCTGGTCCATATCAGCCAGCTCGCCGCCGGCCGCGTGCAGAAGACCTCCGACGTCGTCAAGGAAGGCGCCAAGGTCAAGGTCAAGCTGCTCGGCTTCGACGACCGCGGCAAGACCCGGCTGTCGATGAAGGTGGTCGACCAGGAGACCGGCGAAGACCTCGAGGCCAGGCAGAAGGCCGAAGGCGACGCGCCGCGGGAAGCCGCGGGGGAGTAAGCGCTGTCAGACACTTGAATGACTACGAAAAGGCGGCTTTCGAGCCGCCTTTTTGTTTGATCTGTTTGGCGCTCAGCGTTTCGCGGTCTTTGACGACGATCGACCATCTGACTGCTCGCTCCCTCCTCGCGAGGGGGGATCAGGGAGAGAGGCATGCTCTGCATGCCGGGACGCTGCCGATCCCTTCTTCCATCTATGCCCTCCGGGGCGGGAGAGAGCCGGTTGCGATCCGCGACCATTGCTGTTGCCGGCCGCATGGACGTTCTTCCCGAGGCACCCCTTCACCACCTCGCCAAGCGCCTCGAAATCCGCCCGACGCGGCGAAGTCCTGCGAAACGCCAGCCCGATGCTGCGGCCGGGCTGCGGCTCTTCCAGCCGCAGAAATTTCACGCGGCTGTCGCGCGCCTCGACATCGGCGGCGATCTGCGGGATCAGCGTCAGGCCGTAGCCGCCGGCAACCATCTGCATCACCGTGGCAAGGCTGGACGCGCCGAACGTCATGCCGGTTACGCCTGGCGTCGGCCCGCGCGGGATAGTGGCGCAGAAGGCGAGAGCCTGATCGCGCAGGCAATGACCGTCCTCGAGCAGGATCAGGCGCGACTGATCGATGTCATGCGCCGCCACGCGGCGTCCGCGAGGCCGGGGATCGCTCGCCGGCACCGCGAGCAGGAACAGATCGTTGAACAGCTCAAGCGTATCGATGTCGGGCTCACCGAGCGGCAGCGCCAGCATGGCGGCGTCGAGCATGCCGCCCTTGACCTCCTCGACCAGCAGCCGGGTCTGCGTCTCGCGCAATTCCAGTTCCAGATGCGGGAATTGCGACTGGAGCGCCGGCAGGATGCGCGGCAGCAGGTACGGCGCCAGCGACGGAATAATGCCGAGGGTCAGGCGTCCCGTCAGCGGCCTGCCGCGATGACGGGCGAAATCGACGAGATCGCGCACCGAGGCCAGCACGTCCTCGGCGCGGCGGGCAATCTCGCGGCCGATTTCGGTCAGCATCACCTCGCCCGGCCGCCGCTCCACCAGCGTCACGCCAAGAAATTGTTCCAGCTCCCGAATCTGCATCGACAGCGCCGGCTGGGTGACGGCGCAGGCTTCCGCGGCGCGCCCGAAATGGCCGTGGCGGGCGAGCGCGGCAAGATAGCGAAGCTGTCTGAGAGTGACCATCTTCGATCAGATATACTTATCACGATGTAAAAGCAATTCGACTGGACCTTATCAAGGATCTCCCTCACACTTGCCGCATCCTCATGTTGCCGGAGGACTGCGGCATTGGCTGACCCGAATCCTGTGGCCGACGCCGGCGCGCCCGGACGGGAGCGAGCGTAGCTCCACGTCGATCACTTCCTCGGTAAGCCGCAGCTTCGGAATGGCGACGGCGGCCGACCGGCAACGCGACAGCACAGCATCGGAGACCATCATGGACGCAAAGACGAACGATAAAAGAGCTGGCGAATGCCCGTTCACGAGCGGTCGCGGACACAAGAATCGTGACTGGTGGCCTGAGCAGCTCGATGTTCAGGTCCTGCATCAGAAATCGAACGTGTCCAATCCGATGGGCCGGGACTTCGACTACGCCAGCGAGTTCGCAAGCCTCGACCTGAACGCTGTCATCACTGATCTGAAGGCGCTGATGACGGAATCGCAGGACTGGTGGCCAGCCGATTTCGGCCACTACGGCGGACTGATGGTCCGCATGGCATGGCATAGCGCGGGCACCTATCGCATCACCGACGGACGCGGCGGCGCCGGCGGCGGCCAGCAGCGCTTCGCGCCGCTGAACTCATGGCCGGACAACGTGCTGCTCGACCGGGCGCGCCGCCTGTTGTGGCCGATCAAGCAGAAGTACGGCCGCAAGATTTCCTGGGCCGATCTCTACGTTCTCGCCGGCAACGCCGCGCTGGAGTCGATGGGCTTCAAGACTTTCGGTTACGCCGGCGGCCGCGTCGACGAGTGGGAGCCGCAGGAGTTGTTCTGGGGTCCGGAAGGCACCTGGCTCGGCGACGAGCGCTACAGCGGCGAACGTGAGCTGGCGGAGCCGCTCGCAGCGGTACAGATGGGCCTGATCTACGTCAATCCGGAAGGGCCGAACGGCAAGCCGGACCCGCTCGCCGCCGCCAAGGACATCCGCGAAACGTTTCTCCGCATGGCGATGAACGACGAGGAAACCGTCGCGCTGATCGCGGGCGGCCACACCTTCGGCAAAACCCACGGCGCAGGCGATGCGTCGCTGGTCGGACCGGTGCCGGACTCCGCCCCGATCGAGGATCAGGGTCTCGGCTGGAAAGGCGGGTTCGGTACGGGCAAGGGATCTGACGCGATCGGCAGCGGCCTGGAGGTCACCTGGACCCAGACGCCGACCAAGTGGGACAACAACTTCTTCGACACGCTGTTCGGGTTCGAATGGGAGCTGACCAAGAGCCCGGCCGGCGCGCACCAGTGGCGGGCGAAGGACGCCCCGGCCATCACCCCGGATCCCTTCGATCCGTCGAAGAAGCACGTGCCGACCATGCTGACGACCGACCTCTCGCTGCGCTTCGATCCCATCTATGGAGAGATCTCGAAGCGCTTCCACGAGAATCCGGACCAGTTCGCGGACGCCTTCGCCCGCGCCTGGTTCAAGCTCACCCATCGCGACATGGGACCGCGCGACCGTTATCTCGGTCCCTTGGTACCGAAGGAAATACTGATCTGGCAGGATCCGATCCCGGTCGTGGACCATGAACTGATCGACGACCATGACATCGCCGACCTGAAGGCCAAGATCCTCGCCTCCGGCTGCACCGTCGCGCAGCTGGTTTCGACCGCCTGGGCTTCGGCCTCCACCTTCCGCGGCTCCGACAAGCGCGGCGGCGCCAATGGGGCGCGCATCCGGCTTGCCCCCCAGAAGGATTGGGAGATCAATCAGCCGATCCAGCTGAAAGCGGTGCTGGCGAAGCTCGAAGAGATTCAGGCCGAATTCAACGGCGCGCGGACAGGCGGCAAAAAGGTCTCGCTCGCCGACCTGATCGTGCTCGGCGGATCGGCCGCGGTCGAGAAGGCGGCCCGGGACGCCGGGATCGACTTGAAGGTGCCGTTCACGCCCGGACGCATGGATGCGTCACAGGACCAGACCGACGTGGAGTCCTTCGCGCCGCTGGAGCCGCGCGCGGATGGCTTCCGCAACTACATCAGCGACAGGCACCAGTTCATGGCGCCCGAGGAAGCGCTGGTGGACCGCGCGCAACTGCTGAACCTGACCGGACCGGAGATGACGCTTCTCGTCGGCGGCCTGCGCGTGCTGGGCGCCAATGCCGCAGACTCAAAGCACGGTGTCTTCACCACCCGGCCGGGCAAGCTGACGAACGACTTCTTCGTCAACCTGCTCACCATGGATACCGAGTGGCAACCGGTCGCCGGTCAAGACGGCGTTTACGAAGGCCGCGACCGCAAGACCGGCACGCTGAAGTGGACGGGCACGCGCGTCGACCTGATCTTCGGCTCGCACTCCCAGCTCCGCGCGTTCGCGGAAGTCTATGCGTGCGCCGACGCCAAGGAAAAGTTCGCAAACGACTTCGCCGCCGCCTGGACCAAGGTCATGAACGCCGATCGCTTCGATCTCAAGGCCTGAGCGACGCAAACATACTTCAACGCGAAGCCCCCTGCGATCTCATCGCAGGGGCTTCTTCACTTGTGTCGCGATAGGGCCATCCTACGCGCTTACAAGGCAATCCATCCGCCATGCCGCCAACGTCAAACGATCGCCGGAGAAAAGGATGACTGTTCGATGATGAAACTCTACTGGTCGCCGCGCACGCGTTCGTTCACCGCGCTCTGGCTGATGGAGGAAACCGGGCAGCCTTATGAGCGGGTCTTGATCGACCTCTCCACCGGCGCACAGAAGACGCCGGAATTTCTCGCCATCAACCCGATGGGCAAGGTGCCCGCGCTGACCGACGGTGATATCGCGATCGCCGAATCGGCGGCGATCTGCGCCTATGTCGCCGAGCGTTTTCCGGACGCGAAGCTGGCCCCGCCCCTCGGCGATTCTCACCGGGCGAAATATCTGCAATGGCTGTTCTTCGGACCGAGCTGCATCGAACCGGCGCTGATCCAGATTTTCACCAAGCTTGACGTGCCGTCGAGCACGGCCGCGTGGGGCAACACCACGCAGGTGTTCGACGTGCTCGACAGGGCGCTCGAAAAGGGGCCGTGGATTCTCGGGGACGACTTCTCCGCCGCCGACATCGTGATCGGCTCCGGACTGAACTTTGCGATCCGCCATTTCAAGATGGTGCCGTCGCGCCCGGCTTTCGATCGCTACATCGACCGCTGCGTGGCGCGGCAGGCGTTTCAACGCGCGGAGAAAATCGCGGCAGGCTGATCCACCTCTCCCCTTGTGAGAGCAGATGCGCCCGCCGCGCCGCTTCAGAGCCCTACTTCGCTGCGTCGTTCGGCACGCCGTTGCCCATGCCTTCGCTGCGCAGCGCGTCGGGCTGCGGCATCGCGATGATGTTGTAGCCGGAATCGACGAAGTGAATCTCGCCGGTGACCCCGCCGGACAGATCCGACAATAAATAAAGCCCGGCGCCGCCGAGTTCATCGAGACTGACGCCGCGTCCCCGCGGCGAATGTTTCTGCTGGAACGCGAACATGAAGCGCGCATCGCCGATGCCGGCGCCGGCCAGCGTCCGGATCGGACCGGCCGAAATCGCATTGACGCGAATGTTCTGCGCGCCGAAATCGACCGCCAGGTAGCGCACCGATGCTTCCAGGCCCGCCTTGGCGACGCCCATCACGTTGTAATTCGGCATCGCGCGGTCGCCGCCGTTATACGTCAGCGTGAGCATGCTGCCGCCGTCCGGCATCAGTGCGGCCGCGCGTTTGGCCGCCTCGGTGAAGGCGAAGCAGGAGATCACCATCGTGCGCACGAAATTCCCGCGCGTCGTGTCGGCGTAGCGGCCGTTCAATTCGCTCTTGTCGGAGAACGCGATGGCGTGGACCAGGAAATCCATCTTGCCCCACGCCTTGCCGATATCAGCGAACACCTTGTCGACGGAGGCGATGTCCTCCACATCGCACGGCAGCACCATTCCGCTGCCGACCGATTCGGCGAGCGGCCGGACCCGCTTGGCCAGCGCCTCGCCCTGATAGGTAAAAGCCAGTTCCGCGCCGTGGGCGGCCAGCGTCTTGGCGATGCCCCAGGCGATCGAGTGGTCGTTGGCGACCCCCATGATCAGGCCGCGCTTGCCTTGCATCAGGTGTGTCATGCGAAACTCCGTCATGCCCCGCCCCAAGCCGGGCATCCACGCCGTTGCGGCGCGGACAGGTTGAAAGATTTGGATGCCCGGACCATCCGCGCAAGACATGCTTCGCGCTTAGCCCGGTCTTGACAAAATCGGTACTGTGACCGCCGCCAGTCTTGCGAGCGGCCGTTACAAATCAGGCATCCAGCCGTTTGAAAACCAGCGTGGCATTGGTTCCGCCGAAGCCGAACGAATTCGACATCACCGTGCCAATTCTGGCGTCGTCGATACGCTTACGCACGATCGGCATATCCGCGAACACCGGATCGAGTTCGGTGATGTTGGCGCTTTCGCAAATGAAGCCGTTGTTCATCATGAGAAGCGAATAGATCGCCTCCTGCACGCCGGTCGCGCCGAGCGAGTGCCCCGTCAGAGATTTGGTGGCGGAAATCGGCGGACACTTGTCGCCGGCGCCGAACACCTTGCGAATCGCCTCGATTTCCGGCGGATCCCCTGCCGGCGTCGAGGTCGCGTGCGGGTTGATGTAGTCGACCTTGGTTTTCACCGTCGACAGCGCCATCCTCATGCAGCGCTCGGCGCCTTCGCCCGACGGCGCGACCATGTCGTAGCCGTCCGACGTCGCGCCGTAGCCGACGATTTCGCCGTAGATGCGCGCGCCTCGGGCCTTCGCGTGTTCGAGCTCTTCCAAAACCACCACGCCGGCGCCGCCGGCGATCACGAAACCGTCGCGGCTGACATCGTAGGCACGCGAGGCCGTCGCCGGCGTATCGTTGTATTTCGAGGACATCGCGCCCATGGCGTCGAACAGAACCGAGAGCGACCAGTCCAGTTCCTCACAGCCGCCGGCGAAAACGATGTCCTGCTTGCCGACCTGAATGGTCTCATAGGCATTGCCGATACAGTGGTTGGAGGTCGCGCAGGCCGACGAGATCGAATAGTTGACGCCCTTGATCTTGAACCAGGTGGCGAGCGTCGCCGATGCGGTGGACGACATCGCCTTGGGCACCGCGAACGGGCCAACGCGCTTCGGTCCTTTGGTCCGGGTGATGTCGGCAGCTTCGACGATCGTGCGCGCGGACGGGCCGCCGGAGCCCATGATGATCCCGGTGCGCTCGTTGGAGATATCGCCCGGCTCCAGACCCGAATCGCGGATTGCCTGTTCCATCGCGACGTGATTCCACGCCGCGCCCCCGGCCAGGAAGCGCATCGCGCGGCGATCGACCACGTCGGCCGGATTCAGCGTCGGCGCGCCCTGCACCTGGGAGCGGAAGCCGAACTCCGCATACTTCTCCGCACGCGTGATGCCGGACTTGGCCTCGAACAGACTGGACAGCACTTCCTGCGTGTTGTTCCCGATCGACGAGACGATGCCCATCCCGGTGACGACCACCCGCCTCATGATCTCCTCACATCAAAGTCATGTCGCCTCATGAAGCGCCCTCGCCAAAAAACCGCAACCCGCATCGTCCGGCGACCTCAGCCGTCACGTCCCCGGTCCTGCATCCTGCTTGAACAGTCCGACCTTCAGGTCTTTCGCGCGGTAGATAATATCATCGTCGGCGGAAAGCCACCCGTCCGCGATCCCGAGCACCAGCTTCGAGCGCATCACCCGCTTGATGTCGACATTATATACGACCTTGCGAACGGGCGGCAGCACCTGACCGGTGAACTTCAACTCGCCGAGACCGAGCGCTCGGCCCCGGCCCGCGCCCCCGGTCCAGCCGAGAAAAAATCCGACCATCTGCCATAGCGCATCGAGGCCAAGGCAGCCGGGCATCACCGGATCGCCCTTGAAATGGCAGCCGAAGAACCAGAGGTCGGGTTTGACGTCGAGTTCGGCGCGGATCAATCCTTTTCCGAACTCCCCGCCATCCTCCGTTATTTCGGTGATACGATCGAACATCAGCATCGGCGGCAACGGCAACTGGGCGTTTCCCGGCCCGAACAGTTCCCCCCGGCCGCACGCCAGCAAACCTTCATAATCATAGCTGCTGCGCCGGTCCTGCATGCTGCGTGGCCTTTCTCTCTGTTGGGCAATGGATGATTGGAAAGGCGCACGAGACGTGGGTGCACCTCGGTCGGACACCGATCCCGGGATCCTCGCCTTCGTGGCTCTCTAACACAGGGTCGGAAGGGGGCAAAGAGCACCCGTGGCCGCGGATCGCCGGATGCAAGCCGTTGTTTCGGGGGGAGCGAGCCAACCGCGCGCGGATTCGCCGGCCGATAGCCCACCGATCGAGAGAGGCGGTTTACAGGATCGCGAGCCTCCGCCCGGATTTGCGATCCGGCTTGCGGGGTGTATGTTCATTGGCGCCGTTTGCCCGCTTCCGCGCATCACTTTGCCCCCAAGGCGGATCCGGCACCAGTTTTGAGCCATTCTAGTTGCGAAAAACTTGCATCTGAACGCCTTTGTTCCTATAGTTTGAAATAGTTGGTTCCTGTGGGGACTGTTGACGGCTGGATAAGAGCTTCGAATGCCTGGCGTGAGTACAAGCGAGAACATCGTGGTTGTGACCGAGGAGGACCGTGATATCGCGGCGATCAGTCACGGACGGCAGCCGACTTTGACGGGCTGCCCCTGGCACGACGTCAACGAAATGCTGCAATCGGTCGGGCTGCGGCCGACGCGGCAGCGCATGGCGCTCGGCTGGCTGCTGTTCGGCAAGGGCGCGCGCCACCTCACGGCGGAAATGCTTTATGAAGAAGCAACCCTCGCCAAGGTTCCGGTTTCGCTCGCCACCGTTTACAATACGCTCAATCAATTGACCGACGCCGGGCTGCTGCGCCAGGTCAGCGTCGACGGTACAAAGACGTATTTCGATACCAACATCACCGCCCATCACCACTTCTATCTCGAGAACAACCACGAGCTGGTCGATATTCCCGACCCGCATCTGGTGCTGCAGAAGATGCCGAACGTGCCGGAAGGCTACGAAATCAGCCGCATCGACATGGTTGTGCGTCTGCGCAAGAAGCGTTGATCCGTTTGGTGATTTGATCAGTGTGCGTCGTGCCCGGCCTTACGCCGGGCATTTGTTTTTCGGGCGAGGCCCGCGCAACCCCGGCGATCACGACCGGATTTTTTGCGTTCAGTTGACTTTTTCGTCGGCGTAGACGCCCCAGAGTCGCTGCTGCTGGATCCAGCCGTCGAAGCCGCTGCCCGCAACATGGCACCATCCCGACGCGCAATGCTTGACCTGCGCCACGACGCCGGCCTCCAGGCGGGCGGCCACCCTGCCTTGAACATCGGCGCGATCATACAGCAGCGCGAGGTCGTTCTTCGTCTTCATCGTGACGACTGCGGTGCGACGGCCTGACAGCAGCGAATGATAGACCCAACCCTCGGCTCCCTCGGAATCCCGGATGCGGCGCCAATTCTCGAATTCCGCAGTGATTTCGACGGGGAGGCCGGCCTTGGTATAGACCCAAGCGACATCGTTATCCTTGGTCGGGCCGGCGCGGACATTCACATGGTCGGACTTCAGGCTCACATAGCGCGGAATCGGCAGACCGCTTGTGGACAGCGCGGAGTCTTTGGCGTCGGCGGTCGTCGCGATGCCGGCCGCACTCAGCGTCGCGGCCACGAACACCATGGAAATGGAACGCCGTTTCACCATCATCACCGCCCTCCCCCTGCGGAAGCTCCCGCCACGCCGTCCGACCCCGGTCGGTCCGTCTTCCGGACCCGGGTTCTTGTCTTGGCCCGGCCTTCTGCTAGAGAGGACCAGGCCCAGGATGACCGGGGAAACCCGGAAACTGCGCGGAAGATGCGAAGAGCCGAGGAAACCAGGGAAACAGACGCCGGCATGTGCAAGCGGCCGCAGTTTCGATCAAGCGGGTTAACGGGGACTGAACGGGTAGACGGCAGAACCTGAGTTCGCTGGATCGCGGGCGGTTTCGGGGCTCGAACAATGTCCGGCGTAGCCCCGCCGCCTTGATTCCGGCGTTCGCATCGAGGGTTGCTGGCGGAACGTGCGAATTTCGAAACACTAGAGGGCAGGAGATGTCGGTGAAGAAGAAGCCTCTGGTTGTCGTCACGCGCAAGCTGCCGGACTCGGTCGAGACCCGCATGCGCGAACTGTTCGACGCGCGGCTCAACCTCGACGATCGGCCGATGATGCCGGAACATCTCATCGACGCCGTCCGCACCGCGGATATCCTGGTTTCCACGGTGACCGACGACATCACCGCGACCGTGCTGAAGCAGCCGGACTGCAAGCTGACGCTGATCGCGCAGTTCGGCAACGGCGTCGACAATATCGATGTCGTCGCCGCGCACGAGCGCGGCATCACCGTCACCAACACGCCGAACGTTCTTACCGAAGACACCGCCGACATGACCATGGCGCTGATCCTCGCGGTGCCGCGCCGCTTCATCGAGGGCGCCGCGCTATTGACCGCCGGCGGCGACTGGCCGGGCTGGTCGCCGACCTGGATGCTCGGCCGGCGGCTCGGCGGCAAGCGGCTCGGCATCATCGGCATGGGCCGCATCGGCCAGGCGGTGGCGCGCCGCGCCCGCGCCTTCGGCCTGCAGATCCACTACCACAACCGCAAGCCGGTGGCGCCCAAGATCGCCGACGAACTCGGCGCCACCTATTGGGATTCGCTCGACCAGATGCTGGCGCGGATGGACATCATCTCGGTGAACTGTCCGCATACCCCGGCCACCTTCCATCTGTTATCGGCGCGCCGCCTCAAGCTGATCCGCAAGGACGCCTACATCGTCAACACCGCGCGCGGGACGGTGATCGACGAGGACACGCTGACCAAACTGATCGAGGCCGGCGAGATCGCCGGTGCGGCGCTTGACGTGTTCGAGCACGAACCCGCCGTCAACCCGCGGCTGGTCCGTCTCGCCAAGGCCGGCAAGGTCGTGCTGCTGCCGCATATGGGCTCGGCCACCATCGA
>CAZOOO010000106.1:0-10371 GCA_964581435.1 uncultured Hyphomicrobiales bacterium
TCGATCACGTTCATGATCCTGGATCGATTCGATCCAGGATCATCGTGATCTAGTGAACCTATCTGAGCGATCGAGGATGATGGTAATCCCGGAAACCCAGGAGAGAAGCAGTGCTGAATAAATTTGGCCAATCCGGTCAGGGCGAAGCGCGCGTGCAATACCTCGATGGCGATTTCCGGGTGATTTCGCCGGGAACCTATGTCTGTTGCGCGATCACCGACGCCCGCATTCCACTCGACGAACTGAAATACTGGAGCGTCGACTTGCAGGAGGCCTATGCTCTCCCGAGCGCCGTCTTGCAGCGCCATTATCCGGGCGCGCTCAAGACTTCTTCCTCATAAGGTTATCGCCGCGCGCGGCCGAGCCTGTCGATGAGGAACGACCGCAGCAGCGCTTCATCATCAAAAGCAAGTTCGACCGCGAAGGGCACAACGGCCTGCGCGAACGAGGCCAGGTTTTTACTATTGTGCAGCCGCGCCAGATCCTTTTCCGTCGTCACCAGCGTCAAACCATCCTGCCCGGCAGCGGCCTGTAACTCGGCCACCTCCAGTTGCGAAAACGGATGATGGTCCGCGAACGCCCGCTCCGCCGCCACATCGACGCCGCAGGCGCGCAGACTGCGGAAGAATTTCGGGGGATCGCCGATTCCGGCAAAGGCCAGGACGCGCCTGCCGCGAAGGGCCGCGACCGAGGCCTCATCCGGGACAACACGCGCCCGCGATACAAGTCCTCCCCGCGCCTTGATGCGTGCTGCAACCTCGTCCGCAGCGGCGCCAAGGCCGACGATCACCAGCGCATCGGTGCGAGCGAGTTGCGGCGGCAGCGGCGCCCGCAGCGGCCCCGCCGGGAAAACTTGGCCGTTGCCCAGCCCGCGGTCGCCATCGATCACGATCAGCGAGATATCCTTTACAAGCGAAGGGTTCTGAAAGCCGTCGTCCATCAGGATCACGCCGGCGCCCAGCGCAAGAGCCGGCGCGACGCCCGCCACCCGTCGTCGCGACACGATCACCGGGATCGTCCGCGCCATCATCAAGGGCTCGTCACCGACATCGGCAGCCGCATGCCGGTCCGGATCGACGCGCACCGGCCCGCGCAGCCGTCCGCCGTAGCCGCGGCTGAGCACAACCGGCGTTTCGCCGAGCGAGCGGAGAATGCCGGCCAGCGCCAATACGGTCGGCGTCTTGCCCGCGCCGCCGACATGATAATTTCCGACACAGATCACCGGCACCCCGGCGCGCAGGCCCGTCCGCGCCAGCCGCCGCGCGGCGATCGCGCCGTAAAGCGCGCCAACGGGCATGAGCAACCGCGATAGCAACGATGATGGCCCGCGCCAGAAGGCCGGCTCACGCATCGGTGGCCCGTCGTTCAAGCCGCAACTGCAAAAGATACGGTTCGAGCGCGGCCAGCGTGCGATCCAGCGCGCCGCCGAGCCTCTCCACGACCTGGGCCGCCGCCATCGCGGCGGCATTGCGTGCGGCGGAATCGTTCAGAAGGTAGCCGAGCTGCTTCGTCAGCGCATCGCCGTCGCCAACCGGCCATGCGCCACCCGCGCGATCGAGCGCGCAATAAACATCGGAGAAGTTGAAAACGTGCGGCCCGTGCACGACGGAGGCATCAAGCCTGACCGCCTCGATCGGATTCTGGCCGCCGTGCGGCACCAGCGAGCCGCCCATAAAAACGATCGGCGCCAACCGGTAGAACAATCCCAGTTCGCCGATCGTGTCGGCGATATAGATGGTCGTCCTCGCCGTCGGCAATTGCTCCAGCGAGCGCAACGCGACCTGCACGCCGGACGCCGCGATCATACGGGCAATCCCCTCACCCCGATCCGGGTGGCGTGGAACGATCACGGTCAGCAGTGACGGGAAGTGACGCGCCAGCGTCCGATGCGCGTCGAGCAGCATCTCTTCCTCGCCCGGATGGGTCGAGGCCGCCACCACCACCGGACGGCCGCGGGTGACGAACAGCAGTCGTTCCAGCTTGACCTCGTCGGCCGGCGGCGCCTGTACGTCGAGCTTGAGATTGCCGGTGATGACGACGTTGCGCCCTCCGAGCGCCGTGAAACGCTTCGCATCGACTTCGGACTGGACAAGGCAGATATCGAACTGTTCGAGCAGCGCCGCGATCGTTCGGGAGGCTCGCCGCCAGCGCGGGAACGAGCGGCGCGACATCCGCCCGTTGATCAGCACGATCGGTATACGGCGTCTCGCACCAGCCAGAATCAGATTGGGCCACAGGTCCGATTCGATAAAGAGCGCAAGACCGGGTTGCCAGTGATCGAGAAAACGCTCCACGAAGCGAGGCGAGTCGTAGGGGATATACTGGTGAATGATATCCGGCGGAAACCGCTTCGCGGCGACGGCTGCCGACGTCACCGTGCCCGACGTGAGCAGAATGTCCATGTCGAGCGCGCGCAGCCGCTCGATCAGCGCGGCGGCCGCCAGCACTTCGCCGACGCTGGCGCCATGGATCCAGACCAGCGGGCCCGCGGGGCGGGGCTGCCGGGCGATGCCGCGGCGCTCATCGATGCGTGCCGGGTCTTCCTTGCCCTGTTTCAAACGCCGCTTCAGGAGAATGGGCGTCAGCGGCCCGGCGGCGGCGGCGAGCCTGCGGTAGAGTCGCAGCGTCGCCGGCATCTGGTTAGGCATGACCCGCCTCGTATTCGGGACCGGCCTCGCGTTCGGGCCGACCGACTTTCGCGTAAGCGCGCCGCGTCGCGTCGTTCAGCGTCGCCTCCAGCCGAGCCCTCAGCGTCTCCATCATCTGCGCATCGGCGTCGGGCGGCACCGAGATCGGCTCGCCGCCGACCAGGGCGCCGCGTCCGAACGGCAGGTTGATCGTCGTGCGATCCCAGTTGTTCAGGCGAATGAAGCGGCTCGTCGCCATCGCAAACGGCATGATGGTCCGCCCGGACTCGCGCGCCAGCATGATGATGCCGAGGCCGGCGATCCGCGAGCGCTTCGGCACGTCGGCGGTCAGGGCCATGTTGTAGCCCTCCTCCAGGGCGCGGACCATTTCCTTGAAGGCGCCGACGCCTCCCTTGCGATTGAACGCGGAGCCATGGTCGCCGGAGCCGCGAATGGTCTCGATCCCCAGCCGCTCCGCGGCGAGCGCGTTGAACTCGCCGTCGCGGTGGCGCGAGATCAGGACCTTGCCGCGATGGTCCGCCCGCTTGATGAACGGCGTCATGAAATGCTGTCCATGCCAGAACGCAAGGATCACCGGCATCTGCGGCTCGACGATGTCGTAAACATCCTCGGGATCATAGCTGAACCTGTTGGTTCGCCAAACCAGCCATAAAAAGCCCGCGGCCAGAAGGCCTGCGAACTGCTGAAACCAGCGGGAGCGCAGCAGATTGCGAAGCAGTTTTCTCAAGTGGCGGGCTTCGTATCTTGACCAGGATCGAGCAGCCGGCGGAGATGCACAGGGAGCAGTTGCTGGGGCGGATGGTCTGGCGGCATTGCCCGTTGTCCTACTATGTCGCCGGCCGTCAGGCAAATACCATCAAGGTCGGCAGCCGACTTACGGCAGCGGACGTCCCCGAACATGCGCGAGAATGCGCGCGTGGCGAGGGTAGCCGGCCGCAACCAGCACGCCGTGCGTCACCTCGGCGCGATTATAAAGGATCGGCTCACCGCCGAGGCAGGTCATTTTCCCGTTCGCCTCATGCACGATCAGATCGGCCGCGGCGATATCCCAATCGTGGCTCCGGCCGCCGGCGAAGGCCGCGTCGATTCCGCCGCCCGCTACGCGGCACAGTCGCAGCGCCAGCGAACTGATCCTGGGATGCAGGGCGGCATCGTTCGGCAGCAGGTCGAGTTTTTCCAGAAGCGGCTTCGGCCCCGCGATTTTCGAAAAATCCAGATCGTCGCCGGAGGTCGCCCGGACCGGCAGGCCGTTGCAGGTCGTACCCTGCCCGCGCGCGGCAAGGTAGAACTCGTCCGTGGCCGGCGCGAACACGGCCGCGAGCAGCGGCGAGGCATCCTCCACCAGAGCGACGCTGACGCACCATTCGTCATGGCCGGCGAGATAGCCGCGCGTGCCGTCGATCGGGTCGACGATCCAGACCCTCCTCTTGCCAAGCCGCAAAAGATCGTCGGCGCTTTCCTCGGACAACCAGCCGTAATCCGGAAGCGCGCCCAGCCTGCTTGCAATGAGATCGTTGACGGCGATGTCCGCCTCCGACACCGGGGACGATACCCCCTTGGTCCAGGTCCGCAGCCGGGTGCGGCGCATCGCGAGCGCCAGCAATCCCGCCTCGCGCACCGTCTCGATCAACAGGGCGCGGTCCCGCGCCAAAATGCCGGCTCGGCTTTGGGCGTCAGCGCCCGCCAACCGTCAGTCCTTCGATGCGGACCGTCGGCGCGTTGGTCCCGTAGCGGAACGCGAGATCGTTCGCCGGCGTCAGCGACTTGAACATCTCGATCAGATGTCCGGCGATGGTGATCTCGCTGACCGGATAGGTGATCTCGCCGTTCTCGATCCAGAATCCGGAAGCGCCGCGACTATAGTCGCCGGTCACGCCGTTGACGCCGGAGCCGATCAGGTCGGTCACGTAGAAACCCTGCCCGATGTCCGCGATCAGTTCGCGCGGCGTCATTTCTCCCGCCTCGAGGTGCAGGTTATACGATCCCGGCGACGGCGACGATGAGACGCCGCGGTGGGCATGACCGGTCGTGGCCAGCCCGAGCTCGCGCGCGGTCGCCGAATCCAGGAGCCACGACGCCAGGACGCCGTCGTCGATCACCGCAAGCTTCCTGGTAGCGACCCCCTCGGCGTCGAAGGATTGCGAGCGCAAGCCGCGCACCCGCAACGGATCATCGACGATCCGGATGCCTTTCGCGAACAGCTGCTGGCCGAGCCGGTCTTTCAGGAAACTGGTCTTGCGCGCGACCGCCGCGCCGTTGGCGGCGCTCACGACATGGCCCACCAGCGAGCCCGCGACGCGAGGATCAAACACCACCGGCACCTTGCAGGTCGCAACCTTGCGCGGATTGGCGCGCGCGACCGCCCGTTCGCCCGCGTTGCGGCCGATGCTGGCCGCGGACATGAGATCGGACCCATGAAGCGCGGAGCTGAAATCGTAATCACGCTCCATGCCGGTGCCGTCACCGACGATCGCCATCATCGAGATGCCCTGGCTCGAACGCAGATAGCGTCCATGGAAGCCGGTGCTCGTCACCAGCACCATGCCGCTGATGCCGGTGGACGCCGACGCGCCGCCGGATTTGGTCACGCCCTTGACCGCAAGGCCTGCCGCCTCGGCCTCCATCGCGCGGCGCTCGAGTTCGGCCGTCGACGGCATCACCCGGTCGAGCAGATCGAGATCGGGGACATTCCGCGCGAGCGATGACGGGTCGGCCAGTCCGACATACCGATCCTCGGGCGCGACGCGCGCCATCGCGACCGCGCGTTCGGCGAGTTTCGCAACATTGTCGCCGCCGACATCGTTGGTCGAGACGGTGGCCTGCCGCCGTCCGACAAGCACGCGCAACCCGACGTCATCGCCCTCCGACCGCTCCGATCCCTCGACGCGGCCGTCGCGAACCTCGACGCCTTGCGAGACGCCCCGCACGGCGATCGCATCCGCGGCGTCAGCGCCGGCGCGCTTCGCGGCCTCGACCAGCCGCTCGGCGACCTGGACGAGGGCGGACTGATCGAAGAGCTCGGATTCGGCCGATTGCAACGATGAACTTGGTGAAGGGGTCACGAATAAAATCCCGGGGATACGACAGGACCGGCGCGCAGGGCGGATCCGTCATGAGATGTGCTTGTTCTACGCGGACTTCAAGCATTCAATGAAGCGGGTATCAAAGATTATCCGCGCCCCGGCAAGGACCCGTCAAGCATGTCGGCCAAGGGTCTGTCAATCATGTGCGCGAATGTCGGGCGGGATACCTTCGATTAACCAGCCTTTTTAAGCAGATCCGGAACGCGCTCTGGCAAGCTCTCCCCCATCGACCGGGAACATAATTCCGGCGCGGGAGACTGAAGCCGTGAGGCGTCAAACAACAAGCGGGATCAATCCCGCCGGGTCGAGCCGTCACCTGCGGCTCGACCCTCTTTCATTGCCCGTCCGTTTCGCCGCGAGCGACAGCCGCGCCGACGGCGGCATTCGGCAGATCGAACTTCATCGCGAGCACGTAACGCTGCACCGCGCCGTGCGCGGCATGAAAATGACAATCAACGTACGCGTCAGCGAATTCATCGGCGTCACCGTGCGCGACACGTCCCAAGGCCGGGCGCTCGTGCTGCTTCACCGCGATCCGTCGCTCGCCATTCCGCTGCTGGTGACCGAGGACGCCGATGAATGTGCCGCGGCGTGTGAAACCTGGAGCGAGATCCTCGCGCTTCCACAGCTTGCCGACGACAGGCGCGATCCGGCTCCGCGCCGGCGGCGGTGCCATGCGATCAGCGGACGACGCCCGAGATTCCTGCTCCGGCGGCGTGCCGGCAATCCGCTCGACCCGATGGCCGTCTATCGGGGCGAACGCGAGATCATCGCGCGGGACTGAGTCGTTCCGCGCCGGGGGAAACATCCTCGGCTGTTCATTCATTGCCGGGCGTAAAACGAAGAACCGCTTCGGGATCATGTCCTGGCTACAGCAACGCGCCGGCGAGCAATCCTGCAAATAGCAACAGCCCTGCATCGCGGTTGGATTTGAACAGCCGCAGGCAGAGACCGGAATCACCGATCTCGATCCGGGCGACCTGCCAGGCGAGATGCGCGGCAAAGGCCGCAAGGCCGAGCCATGCCGGCCATCGCGCGGCCGCCAGATACAGGGCAACGCCGATCAGGACCACGGCCAGCCCGTAGAAGATCGCGAGCATCGAGCGCGTGCGCTCACCGAACAGCAATGCGGTGGACCTGATGCCGATGAGCGCGTCGTCGTCTGCATCCTGATGCGCATAGATCGTGTCATAGCCGATCACCCAAGCGACCGTCCCCGCATACAACGCCAGCGCGGCCGCATCGATGCGGCCGAGCACCACCGCGAATCCCATCAGCGCGCCCCATGAAAAGGCGAGCCCGAGCACGACCTGCGGCCAATAGGTGACGCGCTTCATGAAAGGATAGACCGCGACAATGAGGAGCGAGGCGATTCCTGTCGCGACGGCGAAGCGGTTGAACTGGAGCAGCACGACCAGCCCCGCCAGCGCCTGCGCCACCAGGAATATCGCGGCCTGCGTCACCGTCACCTGTCCCGCCGGAACGGGGCGCGACCGGGTCCGCTCCACGCGCGCGTCGAGATCGCGGTCAGTGATATCGTTCCAGGTGCAGCCGGCGCCGCGCATCGCGAACGCGCCGATGAAAAACAGCACGATGGTCAGGGAAAGCCCGCTCACATCACGGGCGAGGTGAGAAGCCAGCGCGGCCGACCACCAGCATGGCAGCAGCAGCAGCCACAAGCCGATCGGCCGGTCGAGCCGCGACAGCCTCAGATAGGGCCGCGACCACAGCGGCGCGCGCGTGTCGACCCAGTTGCCGGCCGAGTCCGCGACTCGTGCCGCCGCATCGCTCATCAGACGCTTGTCATCGGGTGAGAACGTTGCCGTTCAAGGTATCGAACGTGCTGCCGCCCCTCTTCGGCGTGGTTACCTCAGGCAATCCGCCGGCCGCCGACCCCAGAGCCTCGCTGAGGCTCGGTCCGGCCGGGCCGCGCATCTTCGCCTGCCTCGCCACGTCGCAAACCTTCTGCTGCATGGACTCGGTCGCCTTGTGATTGGCGTGCATCTGCTTCCCGACATTTTCAGGAATTCCGCACCTGCGGGAATTCGTATCGATGAACTTGATCATCCTGGCTTCCGCCTGCGAATACTGCCCGATCAGCTTGCAGGCTTCCTCGGGCGGCGCCTGACGGGCGCCGGCGGTCTGGATCAGCTTGCCGCGTTTTTCAGCCGCCTCACGCAGCGGCAAGAATTCCTTCATGCAGTCGGCGCCGCCGGGCGGCCCCGCCTGCTGCTGCGGAGCCCCTCCGAAACCACCCAGCGGCGCTGCGCCGCCGGACGGAAACGCAGTAGGCGCGCCTGCTGTCGCGGAGGTCCCGTTGACGGGGGGAAACGGCGAATCCTGAGGCGCAGCGGTCCTTTGCGCGGGCGCCCCGTGGACCGGCGGAAACGCCGGATCGTTGACCGTTCCGGTCGCGCTATGAGGCAATGGCGCCGGGAACGAGGTCTGGCCAAGCACACCCGTGGTGCCGACGGCGAACGCCGCAAGCGTCAGCGGAACGATCATGCGGGGGATGATCACGGCATTTCTCCGGCAGGGTCAAATGCCCTGGCAATCTTCTGCAACAAACGACCTTCCATGATGTCCGATTTGTACGATCGCAGCCGATTCCTAACAAACCCGACGAATTGGGCAAGAGCGCGACGCATGGCCGCGCCGGAACCGGCGGAGTCCCCAATATCGCACATTTCCATCGGAATGACGCCGCAACCCGCGATGTCCCGGACTCAATCAGCCTGCGCCAGCCTTGATGGCGACGTTTGATGCCAGCCGGAAATCACTACACACTCTTCCTCATCCTGCCCTATAGCGTTTTCGAGCGAAGTGGGTACCGGTTCGCGTGAAGAAAACGCGTCAAAACAATAATCGAGCACCTCGCTTCTGATTCAATCAGAAGCGGGGTGCTTCAGAAAATGCTCGCGCAGGATTCAATGCATGCCCAATATCGACTTTCACAGTCCCCGGCTCTATGTCGATGCCCCGCTTGCCGCGGGCGGCAGAATTCCGCTCAACCGCAATCAGGGCAACTATCTCGGCAACGTCCTGCGCCTGGGAGCCGGGACGAGCGTTCTGGTCTTCAACGGCCGCGACGGCGAGTGGCGCGCGACGATTTCGGGCCGCAAGCGTCCGGAAAATCTCGACATCGTCGCCGCGACGCGGCAGCAGGACGATCTGCCGGACGTGCGCTACGCGTTCGCGCCGCTGAAACATGCCCGGCTCGACTACATGGTCCAGAAGGCGGTGGAAATGGGGGCCAGCGCGCTTCAGCCGGTCCTGACCCGTTTCACCCAGGTCGGACGCGTCAACGGCGAGCGGATGCGCGCCAATGTCATCGAGGCCGCCGAGCAATGCGGTATCCTCAGCCTGGCGACGGTCGAGGAGCCGGCGCCGCTGGATCGTTGGCTTGGCCGGCGCGCGCCCGAACGCCTGCTGGTATTTTGCGACGAGGCGGCTTTGACGGCGAATCCGGTGCGGGCGCTGGAGCCCGTGCATGGCATCGCGCAAGGCATCGACGTTCTGGTCGGTCCCGAAGGCGGCTTCGCCGAAGACGAGCGGGACAATCTGCTCAGCCAGCCCAATGTCCTTCGGCTATCGCTCGGACCGCGCATCCTGCGGGCGGATACCGCCGCGGTTGCCGTCCTCGCCCTGGTCCAGACCGTGCTGGGGGACTGGACCGAGCCCGGGAAACACGCAACTCGTTAAGCCACTTCGCGGATGGTGGGTCGAAACCGTCAAACGGTCGTGCTAGAGCAGCTTTGCTTGAGACGGGATCAGTAGCCCGTCATGGCCGGGCTTGTCCCTGCCATCCACGTCTTTGTTTCTTCGCTGAAATTCCAAAGACGTGGATGCCTGGCATAAAGCCGGGCATGACGGAACGGTGTGTTTCCGTCGACACGTCCCGCTCCAGGTTAAGGGCTACCCGGAAAACACCTTTGAATCCATGGGCTTCGATATTATGAGCCGTCGCGCGGAAAATCCTGCAACCGCTTCGCCATCCTGGGCGAATGGACTGCTGTCGTCATTCATGCAGGCCGGCTATCTCAAGGCGGAACCCGCGATCCTTCAGCCGGCCGAGCCGTTTCTGGACCTGTCTGGCGAGGATATCCGCAAGAGCCTTTACCTGACGTCGGACCCCGAAGGCGAGGAGCTATGTCTCCGTCCCGACCTCACCATCCCGGTCGCGCGCGACTATCTCGCATCCGGCCAAGCCGGCAAGCCGGCCGGCTTCTGCTATCTCGGCCCGGTGTTCCGCTATCGCGGCGGCCGTTCGAGCGAATTCCCGCAAGCCGGCATCGAATCGTTCGGCCGCCAGGATCGCGCCGCCGCGGACGCTGAAATGCTCGCGCTCGGCCTGGAAGCGGTTGCGGCTTTCGGCATCGCCGACATCGACATCAAAACCGGCGACGTTGCGCTGTTCACCGCGCTGATCGATGCGCTCGACCTTTATCCGGCATGGCGGCGCCGGCTGATGAAGGATTTCAACCGCAAGAGCAGCCTCGCTCAGGATATCGAACGACTGACGACGGCGTCGGGACCGGGGCATAATGAATACGAAGGCGTGCTGGCGGCGCTCGCGGGCTCCGACCGCAAGGCGGCCCTGGCGCTGGTGACCGACATGATGTCGATCGCGGGCGCGACCA
>CAZOOO010000107.1:0-10197 GCA_964581435.1 uncultured Hyphomicrobiales bacterium
TCGGCGAAATCGCGGTGCTTGACGGTCAGTCTCGCACCGCCGACGCGGTGGCGGGTGAGCCGACCGAGCTGTTCGTGCTGCGCCGGGGCGATCTTTTGGCGTTCCTGGAAAGGGAGCCGAAGATCGCCATCCGCCTGATCGAATTGTTATGCCAGCGCATCCGCTGGATCAGCGAGCGCATGGAGGAATCAGTGCTACAACCGCTTCCGGTCCGGATGGCGCGCCGGCTGTGCGCGTTGGCCGATGATTATGGGTCGGACGTTCATATCTCGCAAGAGCAACTCGGCGTTTACGTCGGCGCGGCGCGCGAGAGCATCAATCGCCAGCTCCAGCACTGGCGCAAGGAAGGCATTCTCGATCTTCGGCGCGGTCGCATCCTGCTCAAGAACATGAGCCGGCTGACCGCCGTGGCGCGCAACGCGTAGCGCCGGAGCATGATCGCGACCCGAGGGGCCGCGCCAGCGCAAAGTGGAAACCGGTTTTCGGATAAGATCATGCTCGATCAAAAGTTAAGGTGAAAGCCTTACCGATTCCAATTGAATCAGTAGCGGGCTCCCAGATGTTGATATGACGCGTTTTCTTGACGCGAACCGGATTCCATTCCCGGGTCAAGCCCGAGGACCTGCTTCGCTCGAAAACGCTATATAGCGCTTATTCGGCGCCCGGAAGATGTACGACGTTTGGCGTTTTTTGTTCGGCCGCTGTCGTGTGGGCGATTTCCGCGTCCGACGTCAAAAGCCGCTTGCCGTGGCGCCAGATGAACTTGCCGACATCGTCCATCAGCAGGAACATCGCGGGCACGAACACCAGCGACAGCATCGTCGAAAACAGCAGGCCGCCGATCACCGCGAGCGCCATCGGCGAGCGGAATTCGCCGCCGGCGCCGAACGCAAGCGCGCTCGGCATCATGCCTGCGACCATCGCGACGGTGGTCATGACGATCGGCCGGGCGCGCTTCATGCCGGCGTCGATCATCGCCTCTTCCCGCGCGTGGCCTTCGCGGATCGATTCGATGGCGAACTCCACCAGCATGATGGCGTTCTTCGTGACGATGCCCATCAGCATCAGGATGCCGATCCAGACCGGTGTCGTGAGCTGCTTGCCGGTGAGCAGCAGGGCCATGATCGCACCGCCTATCGACAGCGGCAGCGAGAACAGGATGGTGATCGGTTGCAGGAAGGTGCCGAACAGCAGCACCAGAACCGCATAGACCATCATCAGTCCGGCGGTGATCGCTGTCGCGAATCCTTCAGACAGCTCGTTCAGGCTCTCGGCGTCGCCCGACGGACTGACCCTCACGCCCTTCGGTAAGCTCTTCATCACCGGCAGGTCGTTGATCATGTTGGTGGCGTCGCCGAGCGCGGCGGTGCCGACGAGGTCGGCCGCGACGGTGGCCTGCCGTTCGCGGTCGTAGCGGTTGATGCTGGTGGGGCCCTGATCCAGCCTGATATCGGCAACGACGGAGAGCGGGACATGGCCGCGGCCGCCGCCGATCGGCACGCGCATCTGCTCCAGCACCTTCAGATCGGCGCGCGCGCCGTCTTCGAGCTGCACGCGGATCGGGACCTGGCGGTCGCCGGCGTCGAACTTCGCCAGCGCGGGGCCGACGTCGCCGATCGTCGCCACGCGAATGGTTTGCGACAGTTGTTCGGTCGATACGCCGAGGCGCGCGGCGAGATCCGTGCGCGGCCGGATCCGCAGTTCGGGGCGGTCCAGCGATGTCTCCGGCGTGACGTTGGCGATCAGCGGAATGCGCTTCATCTGCGTCGCAAGCTCGTTCGCGACATTGCTGACGATGCCGATATCGGCTCCGGTCACCACCAGCGAGATCGCGCGCAGGCCGTTCTCGTCGAGGAACCAGTAACGGATGTCGGGAACGCTTTCGAGTTCCTGCCCGATCGAGAGTTCAAGTTCGCGCTGGGTGATGCCGCGGCCCTGCTTCGGCGTGTAGTTGATGATCAGGGACGCCCGGCGCACCTCTTGGAGTCCGGGCGGCACGCGGCCGCCGTCGACGAAAACGCTCGTTACCTCCGGCCGCTTGCGCAGCCGCGCCGCGATGTCTTCCGTCACCTTTTCGGTATGGGCGAGCTGCGATCCGGGGGGCAGCTCGATCGCCAGCAGCGAGCGCGCGGTGTCCTGCGCCGGCAGGAAGCCCTGCGGCAGCAGCTTGATGCTCCAGATCGAGGCGGCGAAGACGGCGAATCCGATCAGAACGGTGATGATGTAGTGCCGCACCGACCAGGTCACGAGGCTGGCATAGGCGCGCAGCACGCGGCCCGGCGGCGGGGCCTCGTGCGGATGATCCTTCATGAAGTAAGCGGCGAGCATGGGCGTCACCAGGCGCGCGGCCAGCAGCGAGAAGAACACCTGCACCGACACGGTGATGCCGAACTGTTTGAAGAACTGGCCGGCGATGCCCGGCATGAAACTCGCCGGCGCGAAGATCGCGATGATGGTGAGGCTGATCGCGATCACGGCGAGGCCGATTTCATCGGCCGCTTCCAGCGCGGCGCGGTAGGGCGACTTGCCCATCCGCATGTGGCGCACGATGTTCTCGATCTCGACGATGGCGTCGTCGACAAGGATGCCGGTCGAGAGCGTGATGGCCAGGAAACTGACCAGGTTCAGCGAGAAGCCGAGAATGTCCATCGCCCAGAAGGCGGGAAAAATCGACAGCGGCAGCGAGATCGCGGCGATGATGGTGGCGCGGATGTCGCGCAGGAACAGGAAAACGACGATGACGGCAAGCGTCGCGCCCTCGAACAGGGTCGAGATCGCCGCCTCGTAGTTGCCTTTGGTGAACTCGACGGAGGTGTCGATCAGCTTCAGGTCGACGTCGGGATATTGTTCTTTCAGTGCATCGATCCGCTCCTGCACGGCCTTCGCCACCACGACGTCGCTCGCTCCCTTGGAGCGCTTGATGCCGAGCGCGACCACCGGCTCGCCGTTGAAGCGGGCGAAGGTGCGGCGGTCGGCGATGGTGTCGGTCACGGTGCCGAGATCGTCGAGCCGGATTTCGCTGCCGCCCGGCAGGGAAATCATCGTGCCCGCCAGTTCGTTGAGGGTCCTGGCGCCGGCGAGGGTCCGGATCGCCTGATCGTTCTGTCCGATCTCCGCGCGGCCCCCGGCGACATCGACGTTGATGCCACGCAGCCTTTGGCTGACATCCACGGCCGTCAGTCCGACCGCGTGCAGCCGGTCCGGATCGAGCGACACCAGGATTTCGCGCTCAACGCCGCCGATACGCTCGACCTGGGCGACGCCGCGCACGCCCTGCAAGGCCCGCTTGACGACGTCGTCGACGAAATACGACAGTTGTTCGGGCGTTTTGCCGGGCGAGATCGCGGCATAGGTGACGATCGGCAATCCGATGACGTCGACGCGCTGGATCAGCGGCTCGTTGACGTTCTGCGGGAGATTGGCGCGGACCCGCGTCACGGCGTCCTTGACGTCGTTCAGCGCGCGGTCGGTATTTGTCTCCAGCGCGAACTGGATCGTGGTCAGCGACAGGCCGTCGGTGATCGAGGACGAGATATGCCGGACGCCCTCGACGCCCGAAACGCCGTCCTCGATGGTCTTGGTGACCTGGGCCTCGAGTTCGGCGGGCGCGGCGCCGAACTGCGAGACCGCGACCGAGATCACGGGGATATCCGCGCTCGGCAGCCGCGTGATCGCGAGCTTGGTGAAGCTGACCCAGCCCAGGATCAGCAGAATGATCGAAAAGAGGACGGACGGAAGCGGATGCCGGATCGACCAGGCGGAAATATTGGAGGCCATCAGCGTGCTCGCGATCGATCGAGGTCATCGGGGAATATGGCCCTGACACGATCGCCGTCATGCAGCGAGGTGCCGGCGTCGGCCACGACGGTTTCTCCGGCTTTCAGTCCTTCGAGGATTTCGACGGCGGTGTCGGAGGTCAATCCGATGCGGACGCGCCGCTTCTCCACGATATCTCCATTCACCACCTGAATCGTCAGGTGGTCGATCGCGGAGCGGGGAATCGCCACGCCGCAACTGCGCTTGGCGTCGATGCTGGCGCGGGCGAACATGCCGATCCTCAAGCTCGGATCCGCGCTCAGGGACAGCCGGACATGGCCCATCTGGGTCTTGCGATCGATCTCGGGCGATACCAGCCGGACGCGCCCCACCAGATCGGAACCGTCCTCGCGACTGACGCGCGCGCTCGCGCCCGGGTTGAGCTTGAGCACATGGATCGAAGGCACCTCGGCATCCAGTTCGACCTCATTGTTGACGGCGATCCGAAACATCGGTCCGGCCTGTGACGAGGCGGGCGCTCCGACGGCGGTACGGACCTGGGTGACGAGGCCGGCAGCGGGCGCGCGCAGGGCCGATCCCGATTTGCCGCCGGGCGGTGGCGTCAGCCGGGCCAGTTCCTGATTCAGCGTGACGGTGTCGCCCTCTCGGACCAGCACGTCGGCAACCAGCGATCCTTCCGAGTCGGGACTGACCACTGCTTCCTGGCGCGCGACAATGAAGCCGGTCACACGCACCATGTCGGAAAAGCAGGCATTGGTCGCGCGGGCGACGGTCACCAGCGCCCCCCCGGATGGCTCGATATCGTCAGCGGCGTGCGAAGGGCTCACGAGGCCGATGGCCACCAGGGTGACGCTTAAAAACAGACCGGAGGCAAGCTTGCGCGCGCATCTCGGCCCAAATCCAATATCCGAAAGTCGCCTCACCCTGCAATTCTCACATTGAACGCGCCGCGTGTCTCGATGCGGCGACAACCTGTACGGTGCATCCGCACTCATGGAACAAGCGGGTCAGAAATTATCGCGGCGCTGGCGCACCACGATCAATGCACGCCGTAACCGGCAAACTCCTTCGCTATGTCCGGATCCATTGCCTTGGCATTGGCGATGTCCAGGTTACCCGCCGCGACGGCGCCGCTGCGCTGCCTGGCAAGACCCCGGCCATAAAGCGAGGAGGTCAGCCTGGGGTTGATCTTGAGCGCCGCGTCGAAGTCCGCGATCGCGTCCTTGTTCGCGTCGCTCTTCAGGTTCAGCAGGCCGCGGCTGTCCAGCGCATCCACGAAGTTCGGCCTCAGCCTGAGCGCCTTGTCGCAGTCGCGCCGCGCGGACTGCAACTCGCCGATCACGGTCCGGGTCCAGCAGCGATTGTTGTAGGCCTCGACGTCCTTCGGATTGAGCCGGATCGTCGCATCGAAATCCTTGACGGCGAGCGCATAGGCGCCCTTGCTGGCATAGACCTGTCCACGCCGATACAATGCGCTGGCGTCGTCGGACCTGGCGGCGATTCTGGCAGTCAGCGATTTGATCGTCGGATCCTCGGCCAAAGCCAGCGCAGTCTTCCCGTTGTCCCGCGCTTGCGGCGGAGGTTCTGCCCGAGGTTCTGTGGCCTTGACCGGTGAGGGGCCTGGCGCCGGAGGCGCGGACGCAACGGCAGGCGTCGTTGACGGGGCAGATGCGGCCGGCGGCGGAGCGACGGGCGACGGGACCGCCGGGGTGGATGCGACGGATGGCGCGACCGGCGGCGACGAAGGCTCGATTGCGGGGGCTGGTGTCGTCGATGGCGACATGGCGGCGACGGCGGATTTGCGGTGCTGGCCGGGAATGAAATAGAAGTCCTCGGACAAGGAGGACGAAATCCACGGCACCTGCTCGGCGCGCGAGGCTCGCGTGACGCCGACGCGGGTGCGGTTCAGCGTTTCCTCGGCTGTCAGGTCCGGGACACGGATCTCCTTCAGCAGTTCGCTGACGAACAGGCTGTGATCGGCATCGGTGTCGCCGACCACCGAACTCAAGGCCGCTGAATACATCACCAGCGAGCCGCTCGGCGCGATCACCGGCGCCAGGCCGGCCGAGAAGCTGCGGAAGCGGCGCTCGAACGGATTGCGGCGAGAAGCGTCAAGCAGCGCGATCTTGACGCCGGCGCCGCGATTGTTGATCTCACTCAGGATCGTCTCGAGGCTGAAGCCGTCGCGGCGCACGTCGGCTTCGGTCCAGAGCTGCGCGTCGACCGGAATGAGATAGCTTTGGCGTCCGGACTGGATGCCGTACCCGCTGAAGAAGATCAGCGCGACGCTGGCGGGCTCGATGCGGGTATACAGACGCTTGAGCGCGAGGCGCATCGCCTCGCCGGTCAGATTCTCGCCGGTTTCGACGTCGAACCCGTTGCGCTTGAGTTCGGCGGCGACATCGCGGGCATCGTTGATCGGCTCCTTGAGCGGCGCTTCGCTGTCCGGATAGACGGCGTTGCCGATGACGAGCGCGACCCGCGCGCCGCCGTCCGTCGCGGCTGATGCGACCGCCGGCGCCATCGCAAACACTATGGTCAGCATCAACACCGCCAGCACCGCTAATCGAATGTTCATGCGACGACAGTCCCAAGGCGGACGCCGTTCCAGCCTGCGCCGCGGCGACCCTATCTTACGCGATCCGTATTTTCAAACAGGCGGTGCAGCACCTGTCAACGGCGTGAAGGCCGGCAAGCCCGCGGTGACCACGCGGCTGCACCGCGCGCGATGGCCCGGCACACTGGACGGTTACGATGCGCCTGTCGGCGGCCTTATTCACTGGCTATTGGCGGCCTGGTCCTTGGCGGCCATGTTGACGACTTCGACGCGACGGTTTTCCGAAGCGAACGGGTCAGCGGGATTTTTGTATCCCTCCTTTCCATATCCGGCCGCGACCAGATTTGCTGCCGGAATTTTGTATGTCTCGATAAGGAAGCGCTTCACGGCTTCAGCCCGGCGTTCAGAGAGAGACTGATTGTAGGCGTCGGATCCCTTGCCGTCGGTGTGGCCGCCGAGCATGATGACGGAGCCTGCCAGTTCGTCGCTGGTCAACGCCTTCCCAAGGCTGTGCAGCTGCGGTTCGGTACGCGGGGTCAGGGCGGCGGAATTGAAATCGAAATTGATGTCCAGATCGATCTTCGGGCGCTTGGCGGCAATCTCAGCCAGTTGACTGCGGTCGTCCATGGACAGCGAGCGTGTCTTGCCGCGCACCTTTTGGACGAAGTCCAGGTCGTTCGGGCTCAGCGCCGGCCGTACCGAGGCGCTCAGGCTTCGAGTCTTCGAGACTTTCAGCCCGTCAATGATCTGCTGCGCGGAAAGATCGCCGGCCGAGACGCCCCGCGGTGCCGCGATCGCCATCAGGCCGGCCGCCAGAATGGCTGCTCCCAGGCTTTTCCCGGAAATCCTCTGAATCGACATGATTAGCTCCCTTTATCTGGTCCTGCCCGGCCCACACGCTGGGCCGTCAGCGTCGCACTCCATATGCGTGATCCGCGGCATCATTACTGTGACCGACGTCACAAAAGCATGGGTAAAAAACGGTTGTCGCCGTCCGACTGTCCTGATTTGACGCCGTTCGGTGGAAGTTTGTTCAAAATTATTAAGGCATCGGACGCATCGGATGCCGGCGCTGTCCATCGGCAGGCGTCTCGGGATCGGGAACCGGGGAGCGGAGTTGCTCGTTTACCGGTCGAGCCGAAAGGGCGAGCATGGCCTGCCGGGAGCAGATTGCCAACGGTTCCAGAGAAGGTTTGTGTCCTGAAGCATTCTATGGACTCCCACTTGGCGATCGCCAGCGCTGCGCTCCGGCCCGGCGGTGATCGTCGCGGCGAACGGCCGGGAGGGCTTGGCCGGACAATACGCGGTTTTGACGGTTGAAAGGCCATCACCGCAGCAACGACCGGATCGTCGAGACCGACATTCCCGCCCGTCTCGACAGCCTGCGCTGGAGTTCGTTCCATACGCGGGTCGTGACCGCTCTCGGAATCACCTGGATTCTGGACGGGCTGGAGGTGACGCTGGCGGGCGCGGTGTCGGGCGCGCTCAAGGACAGCCCCACGCTGCGCTTCAGCAACCTCGATGTCGGCATCGCCGGCAGCGCCTACCTTGTCGGAGCTGTGCTCGGGGCGCTGGGCTTCGGCTGGCTGACGGATCGCATCGGGCGCAAGAAACTTTTTTTCGTCACGTTAACGCTCTATCTGACCGCGACGGCGGCGACCGCGCTGTCTTGGGATGTCGTCAGCTTCGCGCTGTTCCGGCTTCTCACGGGGGCGGGCATCGGGGGCGAATACACCGCGATCAATTCGACGATCCAGGAACTGGTTCCGGCGCGGTACCGGGGCTGGACCGACCTGACCATCAATGGCAGTTTCTGGATCGGCGCTGCGCTCGGTGCGGTCGGCGCGATCGTGCTGCTTGATCCGCGGGTCATCGACCCCGAACTGGGCTGGCGACTCGCATTTCTCACCGGCGCGGTCCTGGGACTTATGGTGTTTGTAATGCGGCTGTGGATCCCGGAAAGTCCCCGCTGGCTGATGATCCATGGCCGGCCCGATGAGGCGGTGCGCATCGTCGCCGGCATCGAACGGGTGGCGGCTCGCCATCCGGACGCGCCCGCCGGAGGGGTCTGGCCGACGATCCGGCTTCGGATGCGCAGCCACACGCCGCTGCGCGAAGTGGCCCGGACGTTGTTCGGATCGTATCGGCAACGCTCGCTGGTCGGCCTCACGCTGATGACCGCGCAGGCGTTCTTCTACAATGCGATCTTCTTTACTTACGCGCTGGTGCTGTCCACCTTCTTCAACATTCCGGCGGATCGGATCGGCTGGTATATCCTGCCGTTCGCGGCCGGAAATTTCCTCGGGCCGCTGCTGCTCGGCCGGCTGTTCGATACGCTCGGACGCCGCGCGATGATCGCGTTCACCTACGGGATCTCCGGCGTCCTGCTCGCCATAACGGGCTATCTCTTCGCCGCCGGCATTCTGACCGCGCAGACCCAGACGATCGCGTGGATGGTGATCTTTTTCTTTGCCTCGCCGGCCGCCAGCGCGGCTTACCTGACCGTGAGCGAAACCTTTCCTCTTGAAGTGCGGGCGCTGGCGATCGCGGTGTTCTATTCGGTGGGGACCGGAATCGGCGGCGTTGCCGGCCCGGCGCTGTTCGGCGCCTTGATCGACAGCGGCTCGCGTGACAGCGTATTCGCCGGATACTGTTTCGGATCGGCGTTGATGATCGCAGCCGCGCTGATCGGCTGGCGATATGGCATCGCCGCCGAAGGGCGCTCGTTGGAATCGGTGGCGTCGCCGCTTGCTGTTGTGGAGTCACGATGAATCAGGGTGTAATGGAAACCGTGCCGAACGAAACCGCTTCCGTGGCCGACGACCCCGAGCCTCACATGCTGCCGCTCGGTTCATCTGCGCTGTTGCTCGATATCGACGGCACGCTGCTCGATCTCGCGCCGTCGCCGGACGAGGTTCGCGTGCCGCCGAAGCTCGCGTCGTCGCTGTCGCGGCTGCTGGCGCGGACCGACGGCGCGCTGGCGCTGGTCAGCGGCCGATCGCTCAGTGATATCGACCGGATCTTCGCGCCGGTGTTGTTTCCCGCGGTCGGCGGCCACGGCGCGGAAATGCGGATTTCGGTCGAAAGCGAGGCCGTGGCTGCCCATGCGCCGCCGATGAATCCGGATCTGCTCCGGCGGTTCGCGGCCATCTCCGAACTGCATCCCGGCATTCTGGTCGAGAACAAGGGTTACTCGCTGGCGCTGCATTTCAGAAAGGCGCCGGATGTCGAGCCCGTGATCTATGATCGGGTATCGGCGATACGCGCCGAGCTGCCGAACGCGCCCATCGAGGTGCTGCCGGGCAAGTTCGTCTGCGAGATCAAGCATTCCGGATTTACCAAGGCGACCGGGGTGACCGAACTGATGTCGCATGAACCGTTCAAGGGACGGCGGCCGGTCTTCATCGGCGACGACGTGACCGATGAAACGGTCTTCGCCATCATGCCGGACATGCGCGGCCTGTCGTTCTCGGTCGGACGGCGCGCCCAAGGCGTTGACGGGCACTTTCAGGCGCCTCGGAATGTCAGGGCCTGGCTGGCCCGTCTTCTGGACGACGAACGAGCGATCGCTGAATGACCGATCATGGGCTTGATCTTGCCGTCATCGGCAACTGCCGCACGGCGGCGCTTGTCGATCCGACCGCGCGGCTCGTATGGTGGTGCTTCCCGCGCTTCGACTCCGATCCGGTATTCTCGCGCCTGCTCGCGGGCAACGAGGAAAAGGGTTTCAGCGATGTCGTGCTGGACGGCATGGCCGACTTCCAGTCGGACTATGTTCGCAACACCGCGATCGTCTCCACCGTCCTGACCGATACGCACGGCAATGCCGTGCGTATCACCGATTTCGCGCCGCGTTTCCGGCA